>JAZUBI010000229.1:0-9875 GCA_045638385.1 Eubacteriales bacterium | reverse complement strand
GACAAGCAGAGAAAGAGCACGCTACCAAGGCTGGCAGTTACACCGTTTATCACAGCCCAAACCGCAGGCAGTATGCAACCATATACGACAAGCGTAGGAACCATATGTATGCCTACGAAGTTGATGATAGGATAAAATACGCCTGTTTTTTCCTTCAGCATTGTATATCGCCAATCTTGATGATTTAGACTTGCAAAGGTGCACGCCCAATTCGCCGTCAGACGAACCGCCCAATACGATACGGCTATAATGAGCAGAACACCAAGGACGGTCAGTTCCTTTCCGATAGCAAACGCAACCAAAATAACGGGCGGTTGAACGCTCCAATACGGATCGTAAACCGATGCGTTTGAGAAAATCACGCTGAAAATAAATGTTACAACGGTTGCAGCTACATCAGCAATCAGTAGTGATAACCACCAGGTCAGGTCGAGCATTCTGTAAAATGTGATGCCTACCACCGTAGCAATTATGTATACAAGCGTGACGGCAACGAAGCTCGCCGCGCGGTTTTGCTTTAGTTTTTTCATATGGACTCCTGTTCTTCTCGACAAATTGAAAATTGAATATTTGACCTTTACAACAAGCATTCAAGATATTCATGAATGTTTTTAAGCTGCTTTATTGCAGTTTTTCTTCCTATCTCATACGCCGCCTTCAGCTTTTCGGTATCTTTTTCAATACGACTGACAGGAAGATCGCATTCGGGGCGAATTACAAAAAGCTCGCCCGACTTTTCTTTTTCATCGATATAGGAAAGTGTTTCATTATACATCAAATTTCTGTTTGCCATTGCCTCGACAAGCTTCGGATATTTAGCATATTTCAGCTTTATCAAAGGCATCATGCGATTTTTTGATTTCTGATATTCCTTTCGCTGTGTCAGTACAGCTATGTTTTTGTTGTATCCAATGCTCTCAAAAAATCTGACGGGAATGGAATCAGCAATTCCACCGTCAAGCATTTTCTGTCCGTCGATTTCTACGATCTGCGACACGAGAGGCATTGATGCGGAAGCTCTTATCCAATCAAAGCAATGATCGTTTCTACCTTCAAACTTATGATAAACAGCTTCTCCCGTTTCAATATCGGTAGCAACCACGTAAAATTCCATTGGATTGCTTTCATAGGTATCAAAATCAAAGATATCGTGCTTCAACGGAACTTCATTGTAACAAAACTCCGTGCTGTATATATTGCCTGTTTTCAGAAGGACACGCACTCCTCCGTAGCGCTTATCACGCACAAATCTTGTGTTATATCGAATGACTCGTCCGATCTGCTTCGACTTATAGTTTACACCGAACGCCGCGCCTGCCGATACGCCAATCGCACCGTCAAATTCAATGCCGTTTTCCATTAGCACGTCGATGACACCTGCGGTGAACATTCCGCGCATCGCGCCGCCTTCCATAATTAACCCTTTTTTCATCATTGCACCTATCCTAATACGCAAAGGAACGCAGTAATGCAAAACTGCGTTCCTTTGCCAAAATCAAAGCAGATCGTCAAACAGACGGATATTGCTTGCCTGTGGCTTTAGCTTTCCGCTTTCGCATTTTTTCACAATTTCAACGATTCTGTCATTGATTGGCGTTTTAACACCGCATTTTCTGCCCCATTCACAAACGATTCCGTTGATCGCATCGATCTCACATGGCTTGTTCTTCTTCAAGTCCTGAAGCATAGAAGGCTCGATGTTGCGATGCTTTTTCATAGCGATCGGGATCAGCATTGTTGCAAAGGCTCGCTTAATCGAGCCTTTATAGTAGAACAACGCTGTAATGTTCTTGCCTTGTACCGGAGCGAACTCCGCACCTGCGGCGTGTCCAACGTCGATACACTCCTTCATACAGCGAATGGCAACCTTGCGTGCGGCTTTATTTTCGGATACATCACCGAACACACCGCCAACCACCGTACCAAGTCCTGAAAAGGTCGCATTGATAAGGAGCTTTGACCAACGCGCGCCGATTAGATTTGTTTCCTCATGAACAGGACACATAAGTTCGAGCAGAGTCTTGACCTCGCCCCATTTCTCGTCAGTGATACCGTCCATCTTTCCCATGTGGAAGGACAAGCTGTCCACCTCACTTGTAAGCGTGCAAACACCGGGTGCGGTTAAAGCTGCGCCCCATTCAACGACACATCCCATCGTGCGATTTGAGCCTATGATCTCTGCGATAGCAGGCTCGGGCAGACCGTTTTGAAGTGTTACGATCACGCCGTCATCAGCAAGATAGTCTGCGAGGAATGTGACAACCTCTTTATTAAGAAGCTGCTTTGTCAAAAGCAAAATCACATCGTATTTACCACTCATTTCATCGGGAGTGAATGCCGTTACAGGAACGGTCATTTCCACAGTCCCCGTGATTTTTGCTCCGTTTTTTCGAAGTGCTTCAACGTGCGCTTTATTGCGGTTAATAAGGTCTATCTGACCGCCGTTTTTCGTGATGTATGCGCCAAGCGCCGTTCCAAGCGAGCCTGCGCCGTAAATAGCATAGCGTCTCATATTACTCTACCTCAACTACACCATTCGGCTTTACGGTAATCTTCATTCCGTCCTTCACATAATCCAGGAACTCGTCACCAAGTCCGTCAATAACAGGCATTGTCACCCCGTCAACCCAAACGTCAGCCAAGACTGCGCCTGCGGCTGCAAGCGAGTCAATGTGGTTAGCAAAAAGCATACAAGCAGGGTTCTTTTCCATAGAGCACGCACAGTAAAGCACAAGACCGCCCGTGGTCGAGCCAATGGTCTGCGGCAGGCAGAGAGC
This sequence comes from Eubacteriales bacterium, assembly GCA_045638385.1. Lineage (GTDB taxonomy): Bacteria > Bacillota > Clostridia > Oscillospirales > CAG-272 > SVTX01. Next base: position 7,098 of record JAZUBI010000229.1, on the reverse strand, counting down.
CTTGCCAAGCAGAGATTTTCCATACAAATCCTTATTACTCTGATCTCCGCATTTTACTTCTTTATCACCAAACTGCAACGCCATCTGAAGCGATGCAAGTGTGTTAAAGCCTTCTTTGGTTACAACCGCTTCGGCAGTTACCTCGCCGGGAGTAACAACTCTTCCTTTGAATTTTTTCATTAGTTTTTACCTCCCGTAATAGTCTTGAGAATTTCCGCATCAGTATAGTATCTTGCGCTCGTATAAGTACGAAGCTTGTTAGAAGATGTAATAACGGGCATCTTCTTGCAAAGAGGGTTATTCATATACATTAGAGGACAGATGTACGAAGTAATAACGCCTGTCGCCTTAAGTCTTGCCGCATATTCGGTCTTGTTGAATGCTTCAAGAACGCCGGGAGCCGCCGTAAATACGGTGTTTATCGTAACCTTCTTTTTGCCGTTCTTTTTCAGCTCTGTTTCGAGCTTTACAGTCCAATCATTGAGCTGCTCGAGAGAAAGGTGAGGACATCCGACAAAGCAAAGTTTGGGAGTCGCATCGGGATTCTTCCAGATAACGGGATAGTTGTTCTTCACTCTTTCAAGTTCGGCATCGTCAATTACATACTCTTTTGCACCTTCGGCAATAAGGCTCTCGCCAAGCTCTACGGCTTCGGGAGTAAGGTTTGCGATATGGTAAAGTCCAACTGCGCCGTTGGATGCCGTTGCCGCGCCGAAGTCCTTGAGGTATGCACAGGCAGAATCGTTCAATTCATTGCCAATCCACCTGTCAAGTCCTACCACGTAAGGAACGTCCTCCATGACCTTCATACCGATGGCAGAACCGAGAAGCTGTGCTTCGGGTTTCTTTGTGGTCTTGATTTTTATTACCCAAGTCGCTTTTCTGCCCTCGTCGGTGAGAAGTCCGAAATAAGGAACGTAGCCGACAATAGAACCCATAATATCAATAATGCCGGAGTTGCGGTTACATCTTGCGCCGAGAACAGAGTTTGCGTAAACTACCGCGCTTGATTCTGCCCAAGAAAGCACATCGCCCTTCTTAGGTTTGTTACCTACCTCGTCCATGTAGCAGGTACAGGTAAAGGCATTCTTATCCATAAGACCGAGCTTTACGAGCTGTTCCTCATAGAAGTCCTGCTTGGTGTACATAAACTTGTTAAACACAAGGTTTTGCAAGAAGTTAGCAGGTACGTTCTTATCAAGAGGACGGGGATCGACCGAGAATTTCTGCTCAGAGCATACGCCTGCATCAAGAAGCTGTTGCATCAGATCGTAGACAGGCGACATAACCTTGAGTCCAAAGGAGGTTACAAGGTGGTTGTATTTTGAAGTGATCGGCACGAGCTTTTCTGCTTCAAACGCATCGCCGTACATGACAAGTGTTTTCATTACCTTTGCAAGCGTTTCACCCTGCGCACCGTCAAGGATGGCTTGCTGTTCTTTCGTAAGTACCATTTTTCTTTCTCCTATCAAATTATCACAGTTTCATACAGATGTTCCAAGCACCCCAGATAACGGTTCTCAGATTGCCAACCTTGGCGGCATCACCGATCACGTGGATGTGTCTGCCCTTAGATACTACGGGCGAAGGATTATAACCAACCGAGAGGATAACGGAATCGGCATTGACCGTAAAGGTCTTTCCTTCCTTGTCTTTCAAGGTTACGTTTCCATTACCTATTTCTGAAAGCGAGGTTTCGAGATATACGGGGACTTTATTGGTCTTGAAGAAGTCACGGAGATAACTCGTGTTCGCAAGACAGATGCCCTTGGTTGTGATGAGGTCATCCTGCATCTCTACAATAACAGGCTTCTTTCCGTTCAGATAGAGGTCGTATGCGATCTCACATCCTGTAAGTCCGCCGCCGATCACAACAACGTTCTCGCCTACGGTCTTATTGCCAAGCAGATAGTCTACTGCCTCAACTGCCGTTTCCGCACCCTTAACAGGGATTCTCTTTGCGACAGCGCCAGTTGCCACGATGATTTCGTCTGCATCAAGAGATTTTACATCCTTGATTTCGGTATTCATTTTTACGGTAATGGGATGCTTTGAAAGCTCACGTATATACCACGCAATAAGCGCTCTGTCCTTTTCCTTGAAGGAAGGTGATGCCGCCGCAATAAATACACCGCCCAGCTTGTCGCTCTTTTCATAAAGGGTTACACTATGTCCGCGCTTCGCGCAAACGATAGCGGCTTCCATACCGCCGATACCGCCTCCGATGATGGCGATCTTCTTTTTCTTCTTCGCAGGCTCGATGTGATACTTCTTTGACTGAATCGTTTCGGGATTGAGCGCACAACGTGCAAGACCCATGGTATCGGTAAGGTCTTGGGTGTTTGCGTGTCCTTTGGAGGACGAGAAGTTAAAGCAACCGCTGTGACAACAGATACAAGGCTTGATGTCCTCAAGTCTATCTTCAATCAGCTTTGTGATCCATTCGGGATCAACGAGGAACTGACGGGCAACACCGACACCGTCTATTCTACCATCGGCAACAGCCTTTGCTCCGACCTCCATATCCATTCTTCCCGCGCAAACCACGGGAATATCCACAAACTTTTTAATATGCGCCACATCGTCAAGGTTGCAGTTTTCAGGCATATACATCGGCGGATGCGCCCAATACCAAGAATCATATGTACCGTTGTCGGCGTTGAGCATATCGTAACCTGCATCCTGTAAATACTTTGCCGCACGCTCGGATTCCTCCATGTTTCTGCCAACCTCGGTATATTCCTCTCCGGGCATAGCTCCTTCGCAGAAGCCCTTCATTTTGGACTCTACGGAGTAACGGAGAGATACGGGATAGTCGTTTCCGCAGGCTTCCTTGATTGCTTTTACAACCTCTGCAGCGAAACGGTAGCGGTTCTCAAAGTTTCCACCGTACTCGTCGGTACGCTTGTTGAAGAATTCGATTGCAAATTGGTCAAGCAGATATCCCTCATGAACGGCGTGAACCTCAACGCCGTCAACGCCTGCTTCCTTGCAGAGCTTTGCGGTCTTTGCAAAGGCTTCAATGATCTCGTGTATCTGCTCAACGGTCATTTCGGGGCATTCAATGTCATGCGCCCAGCGCGACTTTTGAGGAGAGGGACAAGCGAGCTCGTGGTTTGTGTCAATAATAGGCTTGATCAGCGCACGGGTGAACTTGTTCTTGTGCAAAGGTGCAACAAGCTCGGTAATTGCCCAAGAGCGCCCCATGCCTGCCGTGAGCTGAATAAAGAGCTTTGCGCCTGTCTTATGAATCTCATCCATAAAGACCTTTAGCTCTTCAAACATTTTCGGATTCTGCCAAAGCCACTTTCCAAAGAAAGTATCGCGCAGAGGAGCAATGCCGGGGATGATAAGACCTACGTTGTTGTTTGCTCTTTTAAGGAAAAGCTTTGCCGCTTCCTTGTCAAAACCACAGCCCGTAAGCTCAAACCAACCGAACAGTGAGGTGCCGCCCATAGGACACATTACGATTCGGTTTTTGATTTCAACGTTTCCAATTTTCCAAGGTGTAAATAACGCCTCGTATTTTTCGTCCATCTTATTCATAGAGATTATTCCTCCAAAAGTTTATTTATTATTTTTAATTATTTTGATATACATTGAGAGCGCCAAAAAGCACAATGCCGGGTAATAAGTTCCCATACATGCGTGATCCGTCCAGCTCCAAAGTCCGATGAACCAATCGAACACAAGCATCAGATCGGAGAAGAAGAACAGAATGCATGCGACGGCAATCGTTCCCGTAACGGCGTTCTTTTCTCTGACAAAATTACCGACTGCCTTGCCAAGCATCGTGGAAATGATCAGCGCGTAGACGATACAAACGATGCGGAAGATCGGTACTTCAAAGGTAAGCAACGGGCAGAACAGAAGAAAGATTAAGCATCCAAGGAACAATCCTCCGCTGATGATATAATCAAGCTTTTGCATTTTCTGCATGAAGCAATATGCCACCACAAAGCAGACATGTCCAAGAGCAAAGGTTGCCGCTCCTACAATGAAGTCCTTTCCGATCAGATAATCGCCGAGGAATGCAAGCACAAGACCTGCCGACATGCCGATATAGAATTTTGTGTTCGGCTGTTTTGTCTTCAAAGCATATCCGAGATTGACAAGTCCGAGCAATGCAAACAATCCGCTACAAATGCATTTCAGCGTGAAATCGAAGCCATTCGATTGATAAAAATAATTTAACACGAAGATCGTGGCAATAACAAGGCCGTTGATTGCCAACATCAGTTTTTGCGTTTTTTTCATAACTCACCTCAAGAAAATGTGCAAGAGCTTTTCATAAAGCTTACTTGTGAAGGGCTGATAGCGCATAGGTAGGTCGAGCCAAGTCTTTTTATCCACGATGGATTTATAGTGCGAGAAGGCATCAAAGCCGTCTTTTCCGTGGTACGCTCCCATACCGCTTTCGCCAACACCGCCAAAGCCCATCTCACTTGTGGCAAGGTGAATGACCACGTCGTTTATACAACCGCCGCCATAGGACAACTCGGTCGTGACACGCTTAATATGCTTCTTGTTGCTTGTGAAGAGGTAAAGTGCAAGAGGCTTATCCTTTTGTTTAAGCTCGTCAACTATAGTATCAAAGTCATCAAAGGTAAGGATCGGCATAATGGGGCCGAAAATTTCCTCTCCCATAACTGCATCGTCGTAGGTTACGTTATCCATCACCGTAGGCGCGATCTGACAGGTCGCGGCATTGCTTGTTCCGCCGATAACTACCTTCTTTTCATCGATCAAACCGCAAAGACGAGCAAAATGCCTCTCGTTGATGATCTTGCCGTAGTCTTTATTTTCAAGGGGATTTGCACCGTACTGCTTTTTGATCTCTGAGACAACGGCTTTTACAAATTCGTCCTTGACCGATCTCTCGCAGAGGATATAGTCGGGAGCAACACAGGTCTGACCGCAGTTGAGATACTTGCCCCAAACAATTCGTTTTGCCGCGAGCTTGATGTTAGCGCTTGAATCTACGATACAAGGGCTTTTGCCGCCAAGTTCGAGAACAGCGGGAGTCAGATGCTCTGCAGTATGGCGAAGCACTTCTTTACCGACCGCCTGACTTCCCGTAAAGAATACGAAATCGAATTTTTGATCGAGAAGCGCGGTGTTTTCGGCTCTGCCGCCGGTCACAACCGCCACGTATTCGGGAGCAAAGCATTCCTTAATGATCTTCTCCACGATTTTGCTCGTTGCAGGTGAGTACGCGCTCGGCTTGACGATTGCCGTATTGCCTGCCGCGATTGCATCTGCCAAAGGATCGAGTGTGAGCAAAAAGGGATAGTTCCAAGGACTCATAATAAGGGTATTTCCATACGGGACGGGTTGCTTATAGCTACGAGAATGGAACTGTGCGAGAGGTGTTGCAACGGTCTTTCTTTTTGCAAATTTTTTTGTGTGTTTGATCATATAGGAGATCTCAGTCAGCACAAGACCGCTTTCGCACATAAAGCCTTCATAGTGACTCTTTCCGAGATCCGACGTAAGCGCGTCATTTATTTCGTTCTGATATTTTTTGACCGTAGCATAAAGCTTTTTAAGCTGTTCGATACGGAACTTCACGGGAATGGTTGCTCCGCTTCTGTAATATGTCCGTTGTTTTTCAAGCAATGTTTGTATTTCTTGACTTGTCATATTTTATTTCCTCCGTTACGCCTTTTCAAAGCCTACGAGCACGCCGCCTTTTTCTGCATAAAAGCTACATAGACCTCTGAATTTATGTATTTCAATCTGTACGTTCTTGAATTTTGCAAGGATGAGTTCCTTTAACTGCTCAGCCGCAGATTCGTTCTGACAATGACCAATACTGATTTTTCCTGCCTTGAACCCCTCTGCTTCCAAGCTACCCACAAGTGTTTCAAGTGCGCGCCTTTCACCTCTTGGCTTATGCATGGGTTCGAGCGTTCCTTCATCGCTTGCTTTTCCAACGATGCAGATACCTGCGATACCAACAAGCTTGGCAACAATGGGGGAAACTCTGCCGTTATTGGCGAACGTTTTGAGCGATTTCAGCATAAAGACAAGCCCCGTGTTTTTCATATATGCCGTTACGCAATCACAAATATCCTCAAAGGACATATCTTTATCTATACATTCCTCTATCTTTTCAATGATCAGAGTGATTTCGGGGCCTGCCGAAAGTGTATCGAAAACATGGACGCGCTTTCCTGCATTCTCGGATTCATAAATCTGTTTGGCGGCACAAGCCGAATTATAGCTTCCCGAAAGGCCGCTTGTAATCGTTACGCAAAAGATTTCGTCGGCTTCGCCAAAAGCATCAAGCCAATCGGTCGTGTTCGGGCAAGATGATTTCGACTTGCCCTTGAGCTGATACAAATAATTTGCCATATCATCAACATCAAGAGATGCATCATCAACAAACTCTCTTTCAGCGGTAATAATTTTCATAGGCGCAGTTTCAAACTCGGTATGCTTCAACTCAAACATATCACACGATGAGTCGGCAACAATTTTTATTTTTCTCATTGGATTCCTCCTATCGTGTAGTAAAAGCTCTCAAGCTCTTTTCTCGTCATCAGTTTTGGCACGGGATAGAGAGGATTCGCTTCTTTCTCGGCGTGTCTTGCCATCTCGGAAATATCTTCCTGTCTGATTCCTGTGATTTTGTCGGGAATATTCATTTTTGCATTTAATGCCTTGATTGCCTCAACAAACTTCTTTGCTCCTGCCTCATGGCTATCACTCTCGGTGCATACGCCTGCGGCGATACCGAGACGGTGAAGCTTCTTGTATGCACACTTGCCGTAAGATTCCAAAACGTAAGGCATTATTACTGCATTGGCAAGGCCGTGGGGTGTTCCATATTTACCGCCGAGTGAATGCGCTACGGCATGAATATAACCAACATAGGATTTTGAGAATGCAACGCCTGCTTTACAAGCTGCGTGAAGCATATTTTCTCTCGCATTGTGGTTATTACCGTCGGTGTATGCTTTCTCCACGTTTTCAAAAACAAGCTTTGTCGCTTCAAGCGCAAGTCTTCTTGTTTCCTTTGTAGTAGAGCGACCGATATAAGCTTCCACGGCATGAGTTAGAGCATCCATACCTGTAGTCGAGGTCATATGCGGC
>JAZUBI010000228.1:0-5217 GCA_045638385.1 Eubacteriales bacterium | reverse complement strand
AAAGGTGCGAGAGCAACAGGGCGTTGCTTGTGATTCGCACCGCAATCTGTTATAATAAACTTAAAGCAAATGAAGGCGGTAGAATTATGGAAACAAAAGATATTATTCTTGAACTCAGAACAAAGCACGGACTTTCGCAGGAGGAGCTTGCCGAAAAGGTATTCGTCACCCGTCAGGCGGTGAGCCGTTGGGAGAATGGCGAAACGGTACCCAACACCGAAATGTTAAAACTTCTCTCAAAACTTTTTGATGTATCCATCAATACGCTTCTCGGCTCGCCGAGAAAGCTGATCTGTCAATGCTGCGGTATGCCGCTTGAAGATAGTAGTATCAGCCGTGAGAAAGATGGGATCTTCAACGAAGACTATTGCAAGTGGTGCTATGCCGACGGCGAGTATATGTATCACGATATGGACGATCTGATCGAGGTCTGCGTAGCGAATATGGCAAGCGAAGCCTTTCCCTCGGAGCAAGCTCGTGCGTATTTAAAGGAAATGCTCCCCAAACTCGACTATTGGAAGAATTATAAAAACCTCGACGACGGCGGAAAATTTGAGGAATTTAAACGTAAGCTGATCGACGAGATCAACGCCCTCGGCGTAGAAGGAATGCCGAAGGTCGAAAAACTCAATGCTCTTGTGGGCGGTTACGTGAATTTGGAATACCGCCTCCCAAACGGCAAGACCGTCAAATTCCTTGACGATAACGCCACCTATCTGGGAAATCAGCTCGAATGCGAATTCTGCGGAGACCGTTGCTTCGGAGTCATCGCTAATATGGACTTCATCCTCATTTGCACCTACGAAGAAAACGGCGAAAATCCCGAGCTTGTGATTTAAAAAAAAAGATAAAAATTGCCGCTGAGATGGATTTCTCCACCTCAGCGACGTTTTACGTTTATCGTACTACCGATGAATGACTATAGATATAGAACTCCTCTTGGCTGGGCATCCACTTCTTTTCCTTGGGTGGAAAAGTCGCATCAAATGCTTCGACAGCGGCAACGTCCTCACAGCAGTCGGCGGCAGTAGAGGGAATATACATCCACTTCTTGCCGTCCAGCACGTTTGGAACAAGCTCGCAAACGAGAAGCGCCGTCGGGAAGTTTCCGTCCACCACAAAACTCACGTTCTTCTTTTTGCAGCTCACGAACCCACGGCTCACGTAGTTACCCGGATTGCCGAAGTTAATGTTCACGTCGTAGCCCATCTTTCGTGCGACCTCAAAGGAATGCTCGATGAGTAGCTTACCGAGCTTCTGCCTTTGGAATTTGGGCGCAACGCAAAGGGGACCGAAGGAAAGGATCTCCTTGCGGTTTCCTTCCTCATCTTCAAGCCACGCCGTCGTGTACATGATGTTGCCCACGATCTCGCCGTCATTTTCCAGCACAAAGGCAAGCTCGGGAATGAAATCGGGGTGATTTCGCATCATGTGAACGAAGTAGTGCTCGTCAGCACCGGGCTTGTAGACGTTCCAAAATGCCTCGCGGGTCAGTTCTTCTACTACTCTGTAGTCTTTTTCTGTCTCTAAACGTATCGTCAAATTTTCCATTTTGTTACCTCCAATAATATTGTGACGAATCAATTTTATGAGAGGTTTTGCGACATTGCAGCCAACCTCTCGGTCACGCTACAATATCCAAGGCGTTGTTTTTCTTCAAACAGCATTCTCCAAAAAATAAATTCGGCTTTCACCGTATGGCTATTGTACCACAAAACCGGCGATATTGCAACCTGCCATATCAATCATTGCGCCGCAGTAGATAAAGAAAAATTGCCGCTAAAGAATCAAACGATTCCTCAGCGGCTTTTTGCTATCACTCAAAAGAAACAGGCTTGGTATCGCCCGTCGAAAATGTGTTGGGACCGGGGTCCGACATGGAGAAATACATCTTTGCGGCTTTGGTCGTGCCGAAATCGCGGTTAGAACCGGAGTTCTGCACCTTGTTAAAGGCATCGCGGAACATCTGGTTGTGCGCTTCCTCACGGTTGAGGAGAAAATCAATGGTCTCGCGCACCTTTTTGTCGTCGATCTGGCGGTAAAGGTATTCGTATACCACCTTCGCGCGCTGTTCGGACGCAATATTACTGAGCAGGTCTGCGCACAGATCGCCCGTAACCGTCACGTAATCACCCGTCCAAGAATAACCCGAAGCGTTGATAAGTCCCGGATTAAGACCTAAGAGCACGTGGGATTGGATCTCGCCCGAGGGCACCTTCTCGGCATCTACGTCGTGACCGTTTAAGAGGTTGATGGTCTGCGCCACCATCTCCATGTGACCAAGCTCCTCTGCCGCAATATCAAGGAACAGATCCTTGATCTCGGGATCTTTGATGCGAAAGCTTTGCGACATATACTGCATTGCCGCCTTCAGCTCGCCGTTGCCTCCGCCGAGCTGTTCCTGCAAAAGCGCCGCATACTGCGGATTGGGTCTCTCCACCGCCACGGGATGAAAAAGCATCTTTTCGTGTTTGAACATAAACTTACCTCCGTTTGTTTGATATAAGTTATTTTTGCCAATTCGGAGAAGGATATTCAAACACGCTGTAAACAAGCCCCTGCATTACTCATTGCCCCGCAGTAGACAAAGAAGAAATGTTTTTTCATCGCAACCTGTACGCAGACAGCAAGCAAAACACGGTAGCAATTTTGCAAAGTGCAGAAATACGCAAAATTCTCGAAAGTGCATATTGACTTGTGATATTGGCTACATTGAAGTAAAAGCAGAAATGTGATGTTATCACGGAACGATGTCAAAAGCTGTGATATAATGAAGCCACAAAGAAAAAAGGAGGACGTAAATATGTCTGCTATCAATATCAACAAAAACAATTTTCAAAATGAAGTATTAAATTCCGAAAAGAAAGTCCTTCTGGACTTTTGGGCACCCTGGTGCGGCCCCTGCCGTATGGTAGTGCCGATCGTGGAAGCGATCGCCGCTGAACGTCCCGACATCAAGGTCGGAAAGATCAACGTGGATGAAGAGGCGGAGCTGGCAAACCGATTCGGCATTATGAGCATTCCGACGCTGGTAGTAATCGAAAACGGCAAGATCGTAAATCAGGTAATGGGAGCAAGACCGAAGGAAGCGATCCTCGGTATGCTGTAAGGAGATCTAAAATGGGATTCTTTGATTTTTTGAGACAACCCGATGTAAATCAGGGCGTAAATGACTATAAAAATTCTATCGGTGCCGTGCTGCTTGACGTGCGCACTCCGGAAGAATACAGTGAAGGACACATCCCGAAAAGCAAAAACGTTCCGCTGCAAGCTCTTGACAATATAAGGTCTGTCGTGGAAAATAAAGATACGGAGTTGTTTGTTTATTGCTATTCCGGTGCAAGAAGTCGTCAGGCTGCGACGATGCTAGGACAGATGGGATATACTAAAGTTAATAACATTGGCGGTATATCTTCTTATCGCGGAAAGGTGGAACGGTAATTATGAAAGTTGTGATCATAGGCGGTGTGGCAGGCGGAGCAACCGCCGCCGCACGGATCCGAAGGCTCGATGAAAAGGCAGAGATCGTGGTTTTTGAGCGCTCGGGCTACATCTCCTACGCCAACTGCGGACTGCCATACTATATCGGAGATGTGATCACCGATGCCGAGGAGCTGACACTTCAGACGCCCGAGAGCTTTTTCACCAGATTCCGCGTGAATATGAAAGTTCGTCACGAGGTTACGGCGATCCATCCCGACAGAAAGACCGTGACGGTGAAAAATCTCGAAAGCGGGAAAGAGTTTGAGGAAAGCTACGATAAGCTCATCCTTTCACCCGGAGCAAAGCCGACACAGCCTCGTTTTTCGGGGACGGAGCTTGACAAGGTGTTTACTCTCCGCACCGTAGAGGATACGCTTCGGATCAAGAAATATATCAATCAAAACCATCCCAAATCGGTAGTATTGGCAGGCGGCGGCTTTATCGGTCTTGAGCTTGCGGAAAACCTTCGTGAGCTTGGAATGGACGTTACCATTGTTCAGAACGGCAAACAACTGATGAATCTCTTCGACCATGATATGGCATCGTTCATTCATAATGAGATGAGAAAGCATGGCGTAAGGCTGGCACTCGGTCATACGGTTGAAGGTTTTGAGGATAGGGACGGCGGTGTCGATGTGTTACTGAAGGATGAATCGCCTCTTCACGCTGATATGGTGGTGCTCGCCATCGGCGTTACACCCGATACGGCTCTTGCCAAAGAAGCGGGTCTTGAACTCGGTATCAAGGGCGCTATCGTTGTCAATGACCGTATGGAAACCTCGGTTCCCGATATTTATGCCGCAGGCGATGCGGTGCAGGTGAAAAACTTTGTTACGGGCGAGGATGCACTGATCCCCCTTGCAGGTCCTGCCAATAAACAGGGACGCATTATCGCAGATAATATTTGCGGACTTGACAGCCGATATAATGGCTCGCAGGGCAGCTCGGTCATTAAGGTCTTTGATATGACGGCGGCACTGACGGGCATCAACGAACGAAGTGCGAAGGCGACGGGATTGGATGCGGATACGGTCATCCTTTCGCCTACGAGCCATGCGGGCTATTATCCCGGCGGTAAGGTGATGACGATGAAGGTGGTCTTTGAAAAAGGCACCTACCGTCTGCTTGGTGCTCAGATCGTGGGATACGAGGGCGTGGACAAGCGAATCGACGTGCTTGCTACCGCCATCCGTGCAGGAATGAAGGCAACCGACTTGAAGGAGCTTGACCTTGCGTATGCGCCGCCCTATTCTTCGGCGAAGGATCCCGTGAATATGGCGGGCTTTATGATCGACAATATTGCAAACGGTGTGCTGAAGCAATGGCATCTTGAGGATGCAGATAAATTGCCCCGTGACGGAAGTGTAACGCTTCTTGATACGAGAACGGCTGCAGAATATAGTCGTGGTCATATTGAGGGCTTTCGGAATATCCCCGTCGACGAGCTGAGAGAACGCCTTGACGAAGTAGAAAAAGGCAAGCCCGTGTACGTGATCTGCCAAAGCGGTCTGCGCAGTTATATCGCAAGCCGCATTTTAGAAGGTAACGGCTACACGGCATATAATTTCGCAGGAGGATTTCGTTTTTACGATGCGGTAACAAACGACCGCGCATTAACTTGCCGTGCTGCCGCCTGCGGAATGGATAATTAAACAAGTACCAATCTTTCAAAAAAAAGAAGAGTGGTATTTTTATGTGATGTCATCACGGAAGGGGGGCGAATTGTCGTGATAC
>JAZUBI010000227.1:0-1417 GCA_045638385.1 Eubacteriales bacterium | reverse complement strand
TACAATGGGACGAAGAGCGGCAGATCTTACGGCTGAAAACATGGGACGAGGTCTCGAAAGCTATCGGATATTCAAAGCGACAGACGCACCGATTTCACCAGGACGGACTCGCTGCCGTTCAAAATGTCATTGAATGGCACTCTTTCCCGTGATATTTTGATAGTGTCAGAAGGTTGACAAAACCGACCGGCGAATCACCAGCCGGAGCGATCCGGCGTTTTGATCGGGCGGGCGCTTATCCTGGGTTCGACTCCTGGGCTGATCGTGAAGGATATTGGTGTATTTTGTTGTTACTATAAAGGACCGGAGCGATCCGGTCTTTTGTATTGAGGGGATCTTATGCGGAAGTACGACGTCGCGTATATCTTGAAGCAGAACGTTAAACCGGACGAGCTGCGTTATTCGCTCCGGAGCATTGAGGAAAATCTCAATCACGGGAAAGTATTTTTCTATTGCGGGAAACCGGACGGAATCGAGCCGGACGTTTATGTTCAGCACGTTCAGACCGGCGTCACGAAATGGGAAAGAGCTCGGTCGAGTCTGATCAAGATCTGCGAGAATAAGGACATGACTAAAAAGTTTTGGCTGTTCAATGATGATTTTTATATCCTCGCACCGATGACAAGCGAGAAGCCTCTTCATAGAGGATTGATAAAAGATCATTATCTCGACGTTGAAAAGAGACACGGCGGAATGATTACAGCATATACTCGCCAGCTCAGGAATTGCGAGGATATGCTCAAGAGCGCCGGCTGTACGACTCTCGACTATGCGCTTCACGTTCCGATGTTAATCGACCGGGCTAAAATGCTGGAGGCGCTGCAAATGTTTCCACGTTGTCCGATGTTCCGGAGCTTATACGGAAACTATGCAAGCATAGGCGGAGAGTTTATCAAAGACAATAAGATCATGACACCGGGACGGATCCTCGATCCGGACGCGAGGTTTCTCTCTTCGAGTGATAAGACATTTAACGAGAGCGTTCGGGAATTCCTCGAGGAACGTTTTCCGGATCCGTGTAGGTATGAACATGAATAATATTTTATGGATCTGTAACAGAGAGCGCTGCGAGAATTGTATAGACGAATGTCGTCATACGTCAGATCGAGAGTTTGCTGTTAATCCGGAATTCGACCGGCACCGGTTCCAGGAGGACGATAACGGGAATCTATGGGAGGACGGTGTTAACCGTGGCTAAGGAATTCGCCAGGAAGTTTTACAGCTCGAAGGCGTGGCAAGAGTGCCGCAACGAATACATGAAGCGGGCTCATTATCTATGTGAGAATTGTTTACGCAAAGGGATCTATAAACCGGCGGAGATAGTTCATCACATAATCGAGATTGATCCGATCACGATCGAGCGTCCTGAGATCGCGCTTAACTTTGATAACCTCGAGGCTGTTTGTCGCGAGTGTCA
>JAZUBI010000226.1:0-2303 GCA_045638385.1 Eubacteriales bacterium | reverse complement strand
ACTTGGCCGGTTCCGCATACGTGACCGACCTTGGTATGACGGGCCCCCGCAACGGAGTTCTCGGAGTTGACACCGAGCGCACGCTCACCAAGATGCGCATGCACATGCCTGCGCAGTTTATCGTTGCGGACGGCGAGATAAGTGCGGATGCGGTTATATTCGAGACCGACGGTGCGCGTGTTGTCGGCATTGAGCGTATTGTTTTCTGACGGGGGACTGATATGCTTGAAATAAGAAAAAACACCGCCGCCGACTTCGATTCTTTGATACCGATATTCGACGAGGCAAGGCAAACTATTGCCGCGCTTGGAATCGATCAGTGGCAGAACGGATACCCGAACCGCGCAGTGATTTTGTCGGATGTTGAAAAATCGCAGTCATATTGCGTTTTGGTTGACGGCGTGATATGCGGCACTTTTGCACTCATAGAGGACGGCGAGCCGACCTATAATAAAATCTTCGATGGAGAATGGCGGACGGGTGATGGACGCGACCAATATTTTGCCATTCACCGCGTCGCGATAAGTGTAAAATGCCGTGGCAAAGGTATTTCGACAGAGATGATCAACTACTGCGTAGAAAAGGCAAAAGAAGCGAACAAGTCCTCCTTGCGCATTGATACACACAGAGGCAATATCGTAATGCGAAAAATGCTTGAAAAGCACGGATTTGTCCATTGCGGTACGATCTACCTTGAAAGTGGCGATGAGAGAGTTGCATATGAGAGAATGATATAAAACATAAAACAGAGCAGACCGCGCGGTCTGCTCTGTTTTAATGTTCAATTGAGATCTTATTTTATTTTTTTCGGAGTGTCGATAAGTCCCGCAATATAGTCGATAGAAACATTATAGTATTCTGCTAAAACAACAATACGGTCAAAAGGAATTGCCCTTTTACCGTTCTCGTATTGCGCGTAATAGGATTGACTTGTGCCAATAATTTTTGCAATTTCCTCTTGGCTCTTATCGGCATCCTCTCTGAGATCCCGCAGCCTGCGATATACGTTCATTTTCTTACCACCCTCCGTTTTCAAAAATTATATCACAAATTAACTAAAAGGTATTGACTTTAGTTCACATGTAGACTATAATATAATTAGTTCATTTGTAAACTTGAAAGGGAGGTAAAAATGAGAGATACACTTGAGAAGTTATGGAACGAATATCTTGTTGACAAATGCTCCGAGATCGACACGGAGGAGGAGCGAAATCTTACCGCGAAAACCGCCGAGTTACATAAGGCGGTAAATGATCTTTTGAATGAGGAGCAGAAAGATGCGGTTGAGCAATTTGTAACTGCCTTGTGTGATCTTGAAGCTCTGTTTATTAAAAAAGCTTTTTGTAAGGGCTGTGAATTTTCGGTCTCTTTTTTGTTGGAGGCGAGAAATCAGAAATAGTTTTCAAATTTTGATTTGTCGGGATGCGGGGGAGACGCGTTCGAGAAACTTTTGCAAAAGTTTCTCGAGCTCTTCAAAACCTCTAAAATAGTTTTTATTTAGGTTAAGACGTTTTGTCTTTCTACACCGTGGCGCACCTGCATCGACCCACTGCTATCGTGTTGCGAGTCCTTCTAAACCGTTATAATAAAAGGGTTTTATTATTCTTCACGGCTACAAATTCCCTTTAAATTACGCTTTGCGTTGTAGGGCGGGGGCTTGCTCCCGCCGTGAAAACCCTTTGAAATCGACGATGCGGCGGGAGTAAACCCCCGCCCTACGAATCGTTAAATTCGTAGCCGTGAATGAATTTTAAATTGTTTGAATAAATTCAAACACACCGATAAACAGCAATTCACCAAATAAACATCAGAAAAAAACAGAAAGGATGCGGCGATGTCCGCACAATGGCAATGGTATACAGAATATTCGTTGAAAAGAAAAATGAGCTTGCACACGAGGCGGCGGGACTCTATTCCGAGCTTAAAAACCTGCTTGGAATAAAGAATCTTGAGTCTGTTCGCGTGCTCAATCGCTACGACGCGGACGATATTGATGCAGACGTATTCGAGGCGGCGGTCGCGAGTGTGTTTTCCGAGCCTCAGCTCGACATTGCGACACGCGAGCTTGATGCGAAGGGCGGCTACGTCTTTGCGGTCGAGTATCTCCCCGGTCAGTTTGACCAGAGAGCTGACAGCGCGGCGCAGTGCATACAGATAATGTCTTGCGGAAAGAGACCTGTCGTTCGTTCCGCAAAGGTCTACGTGCTTGACGGTGACATTTCCGAGAGCGATATTGCCGAGATCAAAAAGTACGTTATCAACCCCGTTGAAGCACGTGAGGCGAGCCTCGATATGCCCGAGAC
>JAZUBI010000225.1:0-5381 GCA_045638385.1 Eubacteriales bacterium | reverse complement strand
TCTGAGACCGATCCCGCGACAGGTGAGGGAACCGAGAGCAACACCGAGGGTGACACCGAAAAGGGAACCGAGGCCAACACCGAGGGTGATACCGAAAAGGGAACCGAGGGTGACACCGAAAAGGACACCGAAAAGGATACCGCCAAGGAGGACGAGACGGTGAAGGTCAATTATGTGACCGAGTACCCCTACGTTGACCGCGACGGAATCATTCACATCACATTCCAGGATACATACGAGTTTGGCAAGGCTATTGCCGAGATCAAGGATCAGGACGTAAAGAGCTACAAGACCGGCACCACCACAAAGGACGATGCGGTTCTCACAATAAAGGGAACAGCGGTTTATGCTACGGGCTGCGGAATGGCAACCGTTGTCTTTGAGGACGGAAGCGAGGAATGCGTTATAGTTCACGCATCCCCGATAAACCTCTTCTTCCTCACAGGTCAGTCAAACGGATCGGGAGACCCTCCGGATGCAAGCTGCTATGAGCCTATGGAATATCAGGAATACTTTGTAAGCTCGCCCGACACCATGGCGTACTACACCTGGACGGGACAGGGTCTGTCTGTATATAACGCTACCGATTACGTCACAAAGTCCCTTGAGTGGAACAACATGGGCGTAAGAGCCGGAGTTGAGCCCAACGTGCTTACCAAGGTTGGATATACCGGCGGCTTTAAGAACTTCAGCGTATGCGCAGGCTTTGCGCACGAGTGGGTCAAGCAGACCGGACAGAGAGTATGGATAGTTAACGCTTCACACGGCGGTCAGCCCATCCACTGCTTCAAGCCCAGCGAGGACGGCGAGATAGTTGACAACGACTACTACCAGGCAATTACTATATTCAAGCTTGCGCTTGAAACACTTTACAGAGAGGTTGACGCAGGTCACTTTACCCTCAACCACATGGCATACTATTGGTTCCAGGGAGAGGGCGACAGCACCAACACATACGACTATTACTACAAGGCGTTTGCCGAGATGCACGAGGCGATCCAGAAGGACGTTGTATATAAGCACAACGGCGTGGTTAAGACCCTTGAGTACTGCGGATATTTCACCATCCGTTCGGGCGGAAACAGCGTTTCCGAGCTTTATCTCACAGGTCCCCGCCTTGCGCAGTACACAGCGGCAAACCAGCTCACGGGCGCGTACAGCAACGTATTCCTTGCAACAAAGGCAACCGAGAACTGGATCATTTCCGATGCTAACGTTGAGCAGTACTTCCTTGACGTTTACGGCTCAAACGAGGCGTTCAAGGCAGAGTTCGGATACGATATTCCCAAAACGCTTAACACCGTGCATCCCCAGATACACTACCGTATCTTCGGTCAGAACGAGATGGGTATGGATGCGGCGAGAAATACGCTCAGATTCCTCAATTACTTTAACCCCGACAGCTCATATACTCTTGACTATGCGCCCGATGAGGAGCTCAAGCTCAAGCTCGTCGGACTCGACGGCTATTATGAGCTTGGCGACACTCTCTTCTTTGACGCGGGCAGAATGGAGTCTCACGTTATCCCCTACATCACACCCGTATGGCGCACAGTGCAGGGACTTTCGATAAAGGTCACAACAGACGGCTTTGAGGTCGACGGATTCAAGATCACAAGCAAGAATCAGACCGCAAAGGAGATCACTGTTGAGATCTATTTTGCAGGCAAGCTTCTTGAAACTCGCACGTTTAAGGTCGCGTACAGCTCTAAGTTTGCGGACAACAAGCCGCTTATTGTAAATCACGGTACGTCGCTTTACCCTGACAGACGCTTTGAGGGCTACATGCCCGGCTGGGATGCGGGATTCCTTACCTTTGCTACCAACGAGTTCACGGTTTACGACAAGATGGATACCAACGAATGGCTCTATGACGGCACATCGCTTTGGAACGGACACGGCGGATTCTATGCCACTAACGGTATGGCAATAGGTCCCACAACCGTCTACGATAGCGTAGGTACGCTCGGAATCAGATACACCGCGGGTAAGTCGGGCAAGGTCAAGATCGGAGCTACCATGTTCAGCGCGAGCGCGGATTGCTACGTTGCGATATTCGTAAACGGCGAGAAGGTATGGCCTGTTAACACCGCGCCGGAGAACAACCGAAACGGCTGGTATTTTGCAAAGGTCAGTGACAATGCCGAAACCTTCAACAAGCTTTGGGCAGACCTGGTTATTGATGTCAACGAGGGCGACGAGATCGTATTCGCCGTATCGAGATATGAGACAAATCCTCAGGCAAAGCTCTACCCGACAATAGAATACATCGATTAAATTTACCCCCGGAAAGGGGAGACACGGCGCACCTGCGAAAAGTGGGTGCGCTTGCTTTTTGCCCACACTGCAATGAAATCAGCATCATGCGCCTTGCGTTAGCCTTCGATCTCCCCGAGGGCTTTTTTGAGGGCATATTCGGAAAAGCCATCCCAAAAGCCGTCGCCTTGCGCCGTTTGACCTGTATTACCCCCTCCTTCTCCTCTCGAGGTCGCGCTGTGCGCGCCGCCACCGCGCGCCGTGCGCGCCCTCTTTTCCGCACTATAGTGCGGAGAAGAGGAGTTGTATTTTATTTGATTTTCTTTTATTTTACTTTTATTTACCCCAAGGGGGCTTTCTGATTGACTTGAAGGGGGGCTTGAATGGTCGCTTAAAGGGTCTGCGGCTTCACAGCCTGCTGTTCGCTTGCCTTCAAGGCGCTTTGCGGCGCCTAATTTTCCACTTTGCATAAAGGCTATTCTACGATCGAGCTGAGCGAAAACAACCTTCGCTATACCTGCGGCTTTTCCTTCAAATACAGGGGGTTCTTTCCCTAATATCTGGTATTCGTACATCGCCATCATAAGCTTGTAAAAATCCGCCTTGTTTAAACCCCTCATTGCCTCATACCATTCGTTGAGGATAAGTACTCCAATTTCTGTTTTACTCATTTTTTTCTCTCCTTTTTTTGTTGAAAATTTTTTGTTTTTGATGATATTTTTGAACCGATTTTCTGAAATTTTTGCTTCGAAAGCCCGTCGACTCGGCTTTGTGTAGCCTCGGTTACAGCTAAATTATAGCACATATGTTCGATTTTGTCGACCCCAAAATTAAAAATTTTTTTCGTGCCCCTACGGTGTGTGACGGACGGGGGATAAATTTGTGATAAATCGTTGACACGGGCGCGAAAATATGGTAAAATATATAAAATCAGTCAATAACCATTCACTTTGCGTTATAAGGAGAATGACATGAAAAAGATAAGATTTCTTTCGGCTGTGCTCGCCGTGCTTCTTTTGCTCGCGCTTGCTTCCTGCGGCTCCGGTCGCGACGACAAGGACAGAAAGAGCAAAAAGGATAAGGACAAGCAGACCGAGGGGACAGATGGACTTGAATATTACCCCGTAGCGGACGGAACCTACGGCGTTGCGGTAGGTAAGGCAAAGGACACCGCTGATATCGAGATCGCATCGTCCTATAAGGGCTATGCTGTTACTCAGGTAAACGAGCTCGGATTCCTTGATGCCACCGGTGTTGAGACGGTAGTTATCCCCGACTCTGTTGTAAGGATCTGCAAGTCCGCGTTTAAGGGATGCAGCTCGCTTCGCGAGATCACTATTCCGGAGAGCGTTCAAGAGATAGGAGAGAACGCCTTTGAGGGATGCAGCTCACTGACCAGAATAATATACGGCGGAGACGAAAACGGGGCGAAAGAGCTTTTTGCTTCCTGTCGCAACCTTGTAAACGTTTTGATTCTCTGTAATAACGGAGAGCTGACCCCTGATTCGGAGACCTTCGAGAATACTCAGACCGAGAGCGCAAACTGAGCGCGCTTGACCGCGAAAATGCTCACAATTTGAGTGTGTTTTAATAAAAATGCCAAAAGCGCACGGCTTTTGGCTTTTTTATATGTTAAATGTTACGTTTTTGATAAAATTGGGGCGTTTTGCTTGACAATATAATATATATGTGTTATAATTATTTAAGTTTAGGCAAAAATTTTTTGATACCAATACACATAGGAAACGGAGAAGAAAAATGACGGCTTTCAAGGCAAAATTTTACGGTAAAACAGAAGATCAGCAGTCTATGGAGAACCTTTTTTTGTCGACCGATGCTATTTCTTGCTTCAATTCTTCCGAATATAGTGTTTTTCCCGGCTTTTGCGACGTGCACGTGCATTTTCGTCAGCCGGGATTTTCTTATAAGGAGACCATAAAGAGCGGCTCTCTCGCCGCGGCGGCAGGCGGATACACGAGCGTTTGCACTATGCCAAACCTTGATC
This sequence comes from Eubacteriales bacterium, assembly GCA_045638385.1. Lineage (GTDB taxonomy): Bacteria > Bacillota > Clostridia > Oscillospirales > CAG-272 > SVTX01. The sequence goes on along the minus strand of JAZUBI010000225.1, from coordinate 1,120 downwards.
CCGTGCCCGACAGCGTGGAGCATCTTGCGCTTCAGCTTGATCTGATCGAGCGCGACGCTGTGATAGGCGTCCACCCCTACGGCGCAATCAGTGTGGGCGAGAAGGGCGAGAAAATTGCCGATCTTGAGGGAATGGCTGATAAGGTCATAGCCTTTTCGGATGACGGGCGCGGAGTCCAGAACGACGGCATGATGCGCGAGGCTATGCAGAGAGCAAAGGCGCTTGGCAAGATGATAGTCGCGCATTGCGAGGTCAACGAGCTTTTAAAGGGCGGTTATATCCATGACGGCGAGTACGCCAAGATGCACGGACACAGAGGAATCTGCTCCGAGAGCGAGTGGGTGCAGATCGCAAGAGATATTGAGCTTATAAGAGAGACCGGATGCGCGTATCACGTCTGCCACATCTCTACAAAGGAGAGCGTTGAGCTTATACGCAAGGCAAAGGCGGAGGGTCTTGACATCACCTGCGAGACCGGACCGCATTATCTTATCCTTTGCGATAAGGACCTTAAAGAGCACGGAAGATTTAAGATGAATCCCCCATTGCGCTCCGAGAGCGACAGAGATGCGCTTATAGAGGGAATACTCGACGGAACGATCGACATGATCGCCACCGACCACGCGCCTCACTCCGATGAGGAAAAGGGAAGAGGACTTGAAAAGAGCGCGTTCGGAATCGTTGGGATTGAAACCGCGTTTCCGCTGATGTACACGCATTTCGTAAAGAGCGGAAGAATGAGCATGGAGAGATTGCTCGATCTCTTGGTGTATAATCCGAGAAAGAGATTCGGCATCGAGCAGAACGGATTTTCGATCTGGAAGCTCGATGAGGAATATACGGTCGACCCCGATAAATTTAAGTCAATGGGAAAGGCGACGCCCTTTGACGGAGAGAGGCTATTCGGGAAATGCGTCGCGACGGTTTATAGAGGAAATGTCGTTTTTAGGTAAAACGGTAAATTGCAATTTATGGGTGAGTTCGTCACGGCAAGAGCGAAGCAGTTTAAAAGTTTTTCCGTCGCTTTTTTCAAAAAGCGACCGCACATCCAACGCGCGTAGCGTTGGTCGCACCTCGCAAGGTGCGAAATACCCTTATCGTTAGAAAGCGCCACAAAGGG
>JAZUBI010000224.1:0-1719 GCA_045638385.1 Eubacteriales bacterium | reverse complement strand
GAAGGATATGTCGACCTACATGGGCGAGGTCATCTCATCCATATCCTTTAGGGCTAACACACCTGGAGTGAACGGAACGCGCACTAAACACGTTTTCACACGCTTTGGCTGGTGCGAGGTAAGACACCCCTACCGCGTTGGAAATCCCGAGGAATCGGACGTATTCAAGGCATTCGGCATTGAGCGAAAAATGACGAAGTCCGCGTCGAAGGTCGCGACGATGCTATCTGTCACGCAAGGGTCGTTCAAAGAGGCGAAGGAGACGCTCGCGACGCTCGGATGCGGAAACCTGTCCGTATCAAAGTTACGCAAAGAGACGTTGCACGTCGGAGAGGAGGTGTTGGCTATGTTGCGCACGCCGGAGAAGGATATCCGCCAATACTCTGACACGAAACTACGCACTCCTGAAGGTGCGCACAGGGTTCCGCAAACACTCGTCATAATGGCCGACGGAACAAACCCTCCCTGCACGAAAGCGGATACGTCTGGCATCAAAGGGAAAAACTCCGCGCAAGCTAAGTCTCGACAACTCAGAGTAACAAGCGCATGCGAATATGTCAATGTGACGAATAAAGGAGTACCGATTCCAATAGCGGGCTCGTTCTCGTATGCCGTCACAGATCTGGGAATCGGGGAACTGACCAGTCTCATACACGAACATGCCGTATCAAGAGGATCTGGAACCGTCCCGCGAGTTCAATGTGTCGCAGACGGAGAAGAGGCGTTAGAAAAAGCAATGAGAGATGCCTTGCCGTTCGCGGAATTCACCAATGACTTCATGCACGCCTCAAGTTACTTAAATACATGTTGTGAAAAACTTGGAATCGATAACCCTTTAAAAGAATACAAAACATGTCGCTCTATTATGCTTCGACATGGAGCAGAATCTGTAGTCAATAGAGTAAGAAGATTATATCTAGACAAGCTAGAATCCTCAAAGGAAGCTCGTGACGCACTTAACTATCTTGATAAAAGACGAAACAATATGCGTTACGGGTGGCTCAGAAAAAATGGATATTACATCTCCTCTTGCCATATTGAAGCTGCGGCAAGAATCCTTGTCGCGAGACGATGTAAACAGGCTGGGATGCATTGGCGGCATCATAACGCTGCCTGCGTCTGCGCAATCATCGCAAAACTCAGGAGTGCAGCGTAATATGACTCAATTTTTCAACGAAATAAAATCACACCCCACTGCAAGTTCTGTGCGAATTTCACCGCTTCTCCAAGAGAATTGCGCGGAGTTTAGCGATATCCTTGTCGGTAAGCCCACAATCCTTGACGTATGCCTCGGCCTTCGCTCGCGTTGTTTCGCCGGGATAGCGCCCAAGAACATCGTAAAGCTGCATGAAAAGATCTTTGTGGCAGAACCAGTTTCCGGGATTTGTAAACCCGGAGCACTCCCAATCGCGGTAAAGCTCTTCGTCCTCTACGCCCATGAGCGCTTCAATAACAAAAGCGAGCGACCCTGTGCGATCCTGTCCGCCGATGCAATGAAAGACTATGGGATAATTTGAAGAATCAAGAAAAACGTCAAGACACCTTTTCATCAACTGTTTTCCGCGAGGCCTGCCAAGACCAGAATAGGCGCTTGCCGGAACATGAATCCATTTTACCCTGTCACCAAGACGCGAAACACGCATCCCTTGCACTTGCTTGTCTCCGCGAATATCAAGATCTGTACGTATGCCGAGATCCTCAAGCATTATGCGCCTTGAT
>JAZUBI010000223.1:0-1899 GCA_045638385.1 Eubacteriales bacterium | reverse complement strand
GGTGAATGTCAAGCCGTTGGCTTGACAGAGGGGAGCCACACAAGGGGGGGGCTCCCCTTATCCCACAAGGCTTTTGCTAACATCAATACCGCTTTTTTCTTTGACACCATCGGCGCAAAGAAAAAAGCTTGGCAAAAAAGAAACGCCAGAAAAAGAGTTTCGCCGTCTGCGGACAGCGACCAACGCACGCGCGTTGGATCAGCGGTCGCTTTTTGAAAAAAGCGACGTAAAAACTTTCAAACAGATTTACTTTACCTAACCGCTAAACCCCAATTTATCAATATCCAAAACACAAAGCACCGCAGAAGGTAGCCCTCTGCGGATGCTTTGCTATAATTTTATCTTCACGCTCTCGCCGTCTCCGTCGACAATGTCAACGATGTACCAATCCTTGAATCTCCGTCTGGCTTTCCTTATTTCCTTGAAGAGCCGTCTTGCGCCCTTTGGAGGAATATTGATCTGTATATCCTTTGAATGCTTTTTCATATAAGAATTTATAAATCTGCTTCCGAGGGTCGCGACCGCGCCGTTGAATATGAGAAACGAGGGGAATCGGAGATTTAAGCTTTTTTCCTCTGATTTAATGGCTATTTTCATACCTTTATTCCACGACGATTTCGACGGTGGTGCCCTCGCCGTCATCGACCTCTACTATCTTTCCGAGAAGTCCGCTTTCTACTATCTTGATTATTTGCGCGAAATCAATATTGTCAAGAACCCCGTTCGAGCCCCCCATAAGCCCGTTAAGCTTAATGCCCGAGGCGCACTCAAGAGTCGCCTTTATAAGAGGCATGGGAAGATTTACTCTGATCCTTTCGCCTTCAACCGAATTGACCTTTATGCGAAGCATCAGCTCGTCAAACGGCTTACGCTCTTGGGGAGGGGCTACCCACGTGTCGGCGGTCTCTTTTTTGCCCGAGAGAAGCTCGTCAACTGTGGTGTCAAATATTTTTGCAAGAGAGGGAAGAAGCATAATGTCGGGGCAGGAGAGATCGTTCTCCCACTTGCTCACCGCCTGTGACGATACGCCAAGCTTTTCGGCAAGCTCCTCTTGCGTTAGTCCCTTTTCCTTGCGGAGGGCGGCTATTCTTGTTCCTAAAGTTTTTTCCATAATGTAAGTTCCTTTCGTTTTGAAAAAATAGGGACTTTCTCCCCGAAACAGGAAGAAAGTCCCTTTCGGTAAATCGATTTTACCATGTAGAACTCATTTTGTGAACTTATCAGCGGTTGTTTCGGCTCAACCAAACGTATAGTTTTCTACCAACCGTTGGTTGTATCGCGCGGTTTAGGCTCAAACCTTAACGAACACGTTTTCCTGTGCCGACTTTCTTGCCGCGAGGCAAAGCTGAGCCGAGAGGATGCCGAGGGAGAGGGGCGTGGTGGACTTCTTGCCCTCCATAATGTTTACGAAGGCTCTTGTCATAATGAGGTCTCCGCCGCTGTGGGAGGTAGAGCATCGATCGGTCATGTCGATGTGCTCGTGCTTCTCCTCGTTGTGATAAAAGAGGTCGATGCACTTGGAGTTGAAATTGAATTCAACCGTTGCATTGTAGCCGATAATGCGTACACCGCGTCTTCCCGCACCCTTGCGGGCAACGAAGTTCTGGCTGTAGACCGCGTGCATTCCGTTCTCATACTGAACCATAATGGACGCGCTGTCGTGGTTACCCGTGTCAACTGCGAAGCAGCAGTGGTCGTCGGGAGTCTTCTCGCCGTAGGAGGCAACGTTCTTGGTGCTCTCGGGGCAGGTGTCCATCTTGTCGCAATCTCTGCAACGCAGACCTGCGGGCATGTCACCCTTGAAGATGAGCTTGGACTCTGTCGCGCTTATCATAACGGGCTTGAGAGTATCGTTCAGAAGGAACTGAATAAGGTCGAGGTCGTGGGTCGCCTTCTGAA
>JAZUBI010000222.1:0-3018 GCA_045638385.1 Eubacteriales bacterium | reverse complement strand
ACAAGCTGAAGATCAAGGTCATCGTTGGGAAGTGCACCCTTTGAAAAGTCGTGGACGTAAAAATCAAGGTCGATAGCACCTCTCTTGCCCTCAAGAGGGCCGCCGAGCGTTCCTCCTATGTTTTTACCGAGCCAGCAGGCTTTTACCTTATCGAGATACGCGTTCATTGTTAATTTCATATTTTTATTCCTCCAAAATCAAGGCTTTTTGCCTTATTTATTCCATTATACAGTATATAAAGCGTTTTTTCAATATCTAAATTGTATTGAAATTACTGTTTTTATACTTTTATTTCAAAACAATGGGATCACAGTTGTCTATCACCGTCTTGAAGCGTGAGAGGTCCTTTTGCTTTTCTCCGTTGACGTACAGCCCGTCTATTACGATGTTTTCAAATTTTCTGTTTTCATCGCAGGAAACTAACTTTATCATTGGCTTTTGCTCGATGCCTTCGTCCAAATAGACGTTGATGTTCTTATAAAGAATATCACGGACTTGTCCGAACTCATCGCAGGTAAGTCTTGATACGGCATCAAGCGTTTTCTGACGGATGGGGTATTTACGGTTGACGATAGATATAAGATTCGGAGGGGCTGTTTTCACGGGCGGCTCGTACCTCTGCTCTGTGCTCGTTTGAAGCATCGGACACATACAGTCGTTTTGTATCTCGACGTTTATATCCTCAAAGGTTATATCGTGTATAAGACAATCTCGTCCGTTTTGAATATCTATCGCATTGCCCGAGCTGCGAATTAGATCGCAATTTTTAAAGGTGATATTTCTGTATTCGGGAGCATCGCTCTCGACTCCTATCTCACAGTTCATTCCCCAGCCACACCACATCACGCAATTTTCAACGTGGATGTTTTCGATGGGGTTGGGATAATTGTATATCGCCTTTATCGTAATGGTATCGTCAAATGAGCGGATAAAGCAGTTCTTGATATTTACGTTACTTGTGTTCGTTATATCTATTCCGTCTGTATTGTATCTCCAATGTCCGACCAATTTTACGTTGTCTATGTTCACGCTGTCCGAGTCAAAGAGCGCGAGTATCCATGTGCAGGAATTGACAAGAATTATATCCTCGATAGATACGTTTTTGCAATTATAGAAGCGGAGGGTTCCCTTTGCATAAGGCTCATAGCAATTCTCTACTACTCTTTCCTCGGTGGTATTGTCTATCGTGCCGCCGCCGTATACACGGATATTCTCGCCGCCCTCGGAATAAAGTGAACCGAAAACAACGGCATTTTTGTCTATGTAAACGCTATCGTTATCGCGGAGGGTTATCGTTCCCGGAAAATGTATTCCCTCACCGAAATAATAGGTCGCGTTTTCGGTATCGTAAGTCTTGGGCGCTTCATAGAAGATATGGAGCGCGTGATGCTCTCCCGCACTTTCAAGAACGTAGCCCTTATGCTCGGTGAGCGTAAATTCTGCCGTGTCTCCGTCCATTTTAACCTTTACGCCCTTTGAAGACGGGCGGACGATGGGATTATCAAATCCCCTTTTATACTTCACACGGAGAGTGACGGGCTCGTTTGAGTATATCGAGATAAAAGCCGCGCTCTCACTCTGCGCAAAATCTCTCTGATGACCCGGCCAAAGCGTATTGAAGGGCATAGCCGAAACGCGACAATCGCGCGCTTTATACTCCTTGCCGTTTATCTCGACGGTGTAATCGTCGTTATAGAGCTTGAAATTTATAAGCTCGTTGTCGGTGCGAAACTCCTCGCCCGCGAATGCGACGAGAAGCTCATCGCGATACGTATTTTTCACATGTGAAACATTCATTGTTCTTCTCCTTAAAAAGGTGCAAAGTCCGCAAACGCCCGCAAAAACATACTGCCTTTTCCCAAACGTACGCTCTTTTACTTTGATTTTAGCACACCTTACGCCGTGTGTCAATTCTCAAATTGTACTCGGTGTACCTTTTTTATACATTTTTTTATTTTTATATTGTAATGAGACGCACAATCTGCTATAATCAAATCACAATTACGAAGGGAGGCTGTTCCATGAGAAAATTCGACATTTGCAACGGAGGCAGTGTAGCCGTTGAAAAGCAGATACGCGTAAAGGGTCACGACGAGGCTGAGCATACTCATAAATTTGTTGAGCTCGTTTATATGACCAAGGGTAATTTTATTCATTACATAAACGGAAAAGCCTACCCGACAGAGCGAGGCGATCTCCTCTTTATCAACTACGGAGAGGTACACTCCTTTACGGTTGAGAGCGAGGAGGCGGAATTTTACAATTTCTCGGTCAAGCCCGAATTTGTAAGTGAGAACATTATTGAAAGCGAATCGATCAACGATATTTTTCTCATCTTTCTTCCCGAGGGCACGGAGGAGCTCAATTCACGTCACACCTCCTGCGCACACTTCATCGGTGAAGAAAGAGTTGAGATAGAGCGAATTGCCGAGCAGATGTGCCGCGAGCTTGAAAGTGAGTCCCATCCCTGCCGTTCCTTTATACTCAACGCGTACATGAGAATTATTTTCGCAAAGCTTATCCGCGCCCTTCTTGAGGACGTTGGCGACGAGCGACCGAATCTATTGACAGATGAGGTGCTCCGATACATCGATGCCAATTTTACATCCCCCGTAACAGCCGCATCTTTGGCTGAGCACTGCTTCTACAATCCCGCATATCTCGGCAGAGTTTTTAAAACGGTTTACGGCAAGAGCCTGAAGGAATATCTGCGCGAAAAGCGGCTATCTCTTGCAATGGAGCTTTTGATATCCACTTCCCTCTCTGTTGACGAGATATGTACGCGCGTTGGATACGCAAGCAAGGCTTTATTTTACAAAAACTTCAAAGAGCTTTACGGTAAAACTCCGGGTGAATTCAGAAAAGATAACGGATGAAATTTTTAAGGAGGCTACACAAATGACAGATCACGAGGCTCAAAATACGGTTCCAAGTAAAAACCAAAACGCAAAGACCGTTTATTTTGATGAAAAACATAGCGGCAGACCAAGAATTGCGTTTATAGGAAATTCAATAACT
>JAZUBI010000221.1:0-7173 GCA_045638385.1 Eubacteriales bacterium | reverse complement strand
GGGTGAATTTCGGCGTAGCCGAAAGAGGGAAAACACACAAGTCGGGGTTTTCCCTTTCTACACAAAGGCTATCTTAATTGTTTGTCCGCTTTTTCTTTTGATGCAAGAGGCCCAAAAGAAAAAGCTTAGCAAAAAGAAAATGCCGTAGGAGAGGTTTCGCCGTCTGCGGACGGCGACCAAAACACGCAAAGCGTAGGGGGATAGCTCACTGCACCGCCTGTGCGGAATCGCGCGTTGGATCGGCGCAAGCCTTTGAAAAGGCTTGACCGAAACTTGCACTCGCTTCGCGCTGAAGCCGTGAAGTCCCCCCCGATAAACCCCAATTTATCAAAAACCCTCGGCATAAAACCGAGGGATAGTTTTGTATTATCAATCGAAATATCCGGGCATTGCGATCTCAAGCTTCTGGCTCCATGCGCGCAGGTAAAGGAAAAGGTCGAATACCTTGTGGAATTCAAGCTCGTGCTCGGAAAGGTAGTCGCGCAGCTCGCTGAATTTTGCTCTTGCATCCTCTATATTGCCGAGCGCGCCGAGACGAAGTATCTCTGCATGGTATCGGCAGATCTCGGTATGGTAGCGGAGGTAAATCCAGGACTGTCTTCTTGCCGCGTTCGGCTCTGCTTTGATGTTTTCTTCGATCACGGGCAGGAATGAATCGAGGTGCTCGGGAACCTTCGCCGCATTTTTAGCCACAAGCGGATTGTTTCTCCACGAGCGCTTGCTTGGTGACATGTTTCCAAGACCTGCCTCCTCGGCTCCGCCCTTTCCTCCCACACGGAAATTGGAGGGGGAGAGAAGGGGCGTAAGTCCTTCAAGATATGCCCTCACTTTTGCACCGTCCTTGCCAAATGCGCCTTCAAAATACTCGTCAGCGAGCTTTTCAAAATCGCTTGAGTGATCATAGAGTGTCTCGCCCATAGTTATCATGGGAAGTGCGGTCGGCAGATAGGTCCTGTGTGTCTGGTCGCTCATGCATCCCTCAAAGGAGATCGATCCGAGCGTTTTCATGTCTCTGTGCGTTTCGCGCGAGATGCGCATATAAGAGGGATCGCAGTACATATCGACGTAATAGCGATATTCGTAGATGATGCTCGGAATGCCGCCCGAGAGCTTCTTCCAGTCCTCGTGGCATTTAAGATAGAGCGAATGGGAGAATTCGACGTACTGATTGCGGAGGTAGGCGGGGACCTCCTCGTCGGTCTTGGGGATATTATATCCGTCCTCGTAGAACTGTCCGATTGCGGAGAGGATAACGAAGCGGCGAGGATTTTTGAGTCTCATTGTGATGGGGGGACGGACGGTATCAACGTACAGAATGAATACTATTCTTGCGTCAGAACCGATTCGTGTCAGCTCCTCGTCAAGCTCATTGAGGAGAAGAACGTACCAATCCGAGGGAGTCATTTTTTGGCACTCCTCGCACTCGCACTGATTGTTTATATTGTCTGCAAGCCACGCGTGGATAAAATCGACGTGCGGCTTTTCCTTTACGTAATTGACAAGGTAATCTATGAGTATTTTGCGCGCGTCCGGGTTGGAATAGCAGAAATGCGTGAAGAAGGAGCTTCCGCAGGAGATTCCGCGCTTGCCGTTCAGGAGCGCGAGGGCATCGATCTGATCCTTTGAGAGCTTGCTGAGCGCATCTGCCTCACGGGCGGGGTCTGTGTGGTGAATGCCCAAAGCCTCGAACATCCACGCGTGACCGAGTGTGTGAAGCTGGATTCCTGTCCTTTTAACGTCGCGCTCGAGCATGGTGATATATTTTTCAAGCGACTCGTATTCTGTTATCTGACCGGGGATACGGAGCTTGGTGTTATAAACGTGACCGTACCATTTGTGCATATATGTGTAGGGAACAAGACCCTCAATAAGATACATATTCATGCCGATCTTTGGGAGCCAATATACCGTATCTCGCATATCCTCGTAGCTGATCGCACCCTCGCAGCATTCGCCTCGGAAGAGCTTGTCCGCCTTTTTTCTGTATTTGAAGGAGTGTGCGTAGAGGTCAACAGAGGGAATATAGTCACCGTTCTCACCGGGGCGGATGTATCTGCATCCCGCGGAGTAGCAGAATTTGTATACGCCCATAAGGATACTGCGCTCGTTGCTTCCTGCGATATAGCCGTCAAGCGCGGTTACGTCAATGTCGATTATGTCCTCTAAAAACGGATCGGAGAGGTCGCTTGTGTCGAGTGAAAGCTCGCCGAGCGTGGCGAGAGTGATAGTTTTACTGTCCGTTTTTTTGCTTCCAATGGTGACAGTCGGATGTATGTAGCCCTCGCTCATAAGAGTGATATACTTTTTGAGCTCGTCCGCCGCATAAAGAAGTGTTTCGGTTGGGTTGAGAATTTGAATATTCATATTGGATTCTCCTTCTTTTTATCATCATAAATCATTCTATCACCTTTTATATACCGTGTCAATCCCAATTAAATAAAAGATTACGATAAAAAATCCGCGTCCTCGTAAGAGTTGCGGATCTTTGACGAGAAATTGTGGTTTGCAGATAGCCTTCCCCCGAGGGGGAAGGCTTTGGCAACATCCTTATAAACTACAATTTATCAATTATTTTGCAGTTCCGTTTTTCTGCTTCAAGGTTTCGAAGTACTTTGCCTCGTTACCGTGGCGGTGATTTGCCGCCTCCTTCTGATATGTTTTTCCGACGTTTGCACGCTCGGTGAAGTCGTAAAGGTTGCCACCGTTCGCAAGTATGATCTCCTGGAGCTTTTTGACGTTTACGTTACGGACGGTCACGCCTTCCTCAAGCGAGAGTGCACAAGCATTTCCCGCGGCCTCTCCCATTGACATGCAGCACATGATAAGACGCGTTCCGCTCTGTCCGGGAACGTCTGAGGAGAGGTTTCTGCCGGCCGCGAGGACATTTTCAAGACGCTTATGAACGAGCGCACGGTAGGGAATGTCGTAGAAGTAGGGTGTATTGGGGTTTTCAAGAAGCTCAAGCATATTTATACGCTTGGTGCCGTCGTCGGGCGGAAGCTGCGAGCCCCAACCGCCCGCATTTGATATGTAGGCTCTCTCTCCGTTTGGTAAAACTCCCTCAAACCACTTTAGGTTGCCCGATGCGGTAAATCCGTGAAGGTCAAAGCCGTGGTAGCTTATAGCAATAACGTCATCATGATGCTTGCCCGTGGCAATATCCATTCCCGTGACTCTGTATTCGCCGACTATCCTGCGGCTCTCGCGGACGCCTAAAAGTGAGCCCGTGTAGGAAAGATAGCTCTTTTCAAATCCGGGTATGTTTTCCTTGATGAATTTTGCAAGAATATCTACCTGCTCGCGTCCCTCAAGGTACATACGCGTAAGATCCTCGTTTTTGGTGGGGAAGCAATAGCGCGAGTGCGCAAAGCAGATGCTGACCTCATCCATTCCGCAATGCTCGGGGCGTCCGGGGATATGCGTCATCCAGTTGAGGTGATTGTCAATATCCGGAATCTTGCCCTCCGCGATGGCTTCTGACAGCATAAGTATCCATTGGGGATCCTTCATGCGAAGCTCGGATGCCTGATATGCGTCGTAATCAACGCCGCCGAGTACGAATTCAAGTGAGCAGCCCATGGACATGTGATCCTTTTCGCGTCCGACCTCGACCTCTCCGCCCGCAAAATATACAAGGTCGGAGTCACCTGATGCGTCAACGAATCTCTTGCCCATTATCGAGCGTCTTCCTTCCTTGGTATGTACGATAACGCCCTTGACCGTGTCACCGTCAACTATGGTATCGACCAAAGGTGTAACCAAAAGAAGATCGCATCCTGCCTCCTTGACCATTCTGTCAAAGACAAGCTTATGCTTTTCGGGATCGGTATTGCGCTTCCAGAGTCCGTTGATAGCAACTAAACGGTCAAAGAGGTCCTTGCCGAGTCCCGACAAAAAGTCAAGAGGGATGTTGACGATACCCATGGTTGCAAGTCCACCGAGAGCTGAGGTGTTTTCGATAAGAATGGTTTTAGCGCCCGCTCTGCCCGCTGCAACGGCGGCACCTACGCCCGCCATTCCTCCGCCGACGACTACGACATCGTATTCGCCGTAAAGCGGAGCGTATTCTTCCTTAAATTCTGCAAATTTGATCATTTTTTTATTCCTCCGTATGTTTTAAGCTTCGTAGGGCACTATCGCGCCCGGTTGACATGAATCGTAGCAGCTTCCGCATCCAACGCATTTTTCTTCATCAATGGATGCGCTGACGTTTGGGATCATAGTAATAGCCTGCATGGGGCATTGGTAAATGCAGGTCATACATTTGACACAGCCGCCCGCAACCTTGTATTTTATATTTTTTGCCATAGTTAATCTTCCTCCTTGGCATTTTCTTTTGATTTATAAAGAGCACATTCAAATTGCGCGAATACTCGCATTATGTCACCGCGACCGACGTCATCTTGTATTTCGGTTCGATCGAAAGGCTTTCCCTCAAAGGTTGGCACAAAGATCTCTTCAAGCTTGACGTCCTCAGGGCAGGGGATACCAGAAAGATATTCGCATAGCTCCACGGTCGATAGCGAGTGTTCGGGTATGGGTACCTTGAATGGGGTGATATCGTCCGCCGCGAAAAGCTCGGCGGCATCCGCGGGGGTGATACACGTGAGCTTTTCTGAAAGGAAACGGCTTATGAGGTTGATATCGTCAAGCTCCCAAGAGTGCTTAGTGTCTGTCAGCTCAAAGGTAAAATTGTTCTCCGCGCCCATTTGAACATACGTGTTTTGTACCTTTCGTGCATTCCGGTGAGCAAGATCCATGGGGATGAGGTTATCGTCGATCCCGCCCTCAAGGAGCATGGGCTTTGGTGCAAAGGTGCTGTACAGCTCCCACATTTCCGCCTCGTGTGCCGCGCCTACAAAGAGATTGCACGCGCAATGCTCGCGTTCCTTTTGAAGAATATATGAGATCTCCGAGGGGTAACCGGATGAGGCTATGACCGATATTTCGGGACAAAGTGCGGAAAGAAACATCGTCAAGGTTCCTCCACCCGAATTGCCGCAAGCGGCAAAGCGCTCGGGGTCAAAGCGCTCGTCCTTTTTCATATAGCGGATGAGTCCGATAGTTTCCGCGACTATGAGTCCTTGGAGAGTAAGACCGCACTTGAAGGGCGCAGTTGCCATCCAATGGTCGGGAGTATTGCCTCCGTCACGGTCACGGTTGCGGTCTCCCTGACCTATGTTGTCTATAACCAACGCCGCCAATCCCAAGGATGCGAGACGGTGTCCCATTGCCATATATGAGGAGGTCAACCGCCCATCCTTGCCGTGTCCGCAGCAAACGAAGACGAGGGGAAGCCTTTCCTTTGAGTAGGGGAGATAGAGCGTGGCACTGCCAAACATATTTTTACGGGATTCAAATCGGTACTGAATGGCAGAATATCCGTTATATTCCGTGCGCACGATCTCGGTCATTTCCCGTATTGGGGGAACGAGAGAATCGTCGTATCGGAGCATTCGCTTTGCAGATTCGATGATTCTTTCTTTTTCGGCACTCTCCCACGGACGCGACATCCTTTTTTCGGCGCGCGCCTCGGCAAATCGGCGTTCGTATTCGTCAAAGATTCTTGCACTTATATCCCATTGAGGTTTCATGTCTGCTCCTTCCCTAAATTAGTACTCTGTCTTTATTATAAAGCCAAACAGGCGCAAAAGTCCATGCACAATGTTCCTAAAGATTTGAACAATTTTCCGATTGTTGTTGCGTTTAACAAAAAAGCGTGGTATAATAAGGGCAACAAGCTTTATGGAGGTGCACGAAATGATTATCGATTTTAATGATCTGAAAAATTATGATTTTCAAATATCGAATGTAAACGTCATTCATCAAAAGCCAAAATATCGGCGTTTGGTGGTAAATTGCCGTCCGACAAACGGTTTTTTGCTCATTGTTAAAGGCTCGTGCAGATATATTTTCGACGGAGGCGAATTTTCACTTGAGCCCGATTCCGTGGTTTATTTGCCCACGGGATCAAGGCACGTGCTTGAGATAGATAGCGACGATATTGAGTTTTTCCGCGTTGATTTTCAGTTGTATATCGATGGGGAGCTTGCCCTTTTTTCTAATCTTCCGAAAAAGATGTGCGACTCAGCACCAAGAGAATGCTCTGAGGCGGTAAGGGCGCTTATGGATGCCTGCCAATATGCAAACGATTCGCTGAGAAAAACCGAGCTTATATGTACTGTATTAAGGTCTCTTTCCGCCAACACCGAAGGCTCGCGAAGGAATAGGCTGTCTCCCGCAATCTCATATTTGATCGAGCATCTGACGGATGAAATAGAATGCTCCTCTCTTGCAAGATTATGTCACCTGAGCTCCTCACAGTTTTATAATTTATTCCGTGAGGAGTACAAGACCTCGCCGCTTGCCTACCGTGATTCCTTGTTGATGCAAAAGGCAAGCGTTCTGTTGCAGGATATGTTTTCGGTGACCGAGGTTGCAGATATTCTCGGGTTTGAAAGTGTGTCCTATTTTAGCCGATTCTTCAAAAAGCATTGCGGAGTATCGCCCTTGCGTTATCAGCAAACAACGTTAAACGGATAAATATCGCAAAAAAAGCAAATCTGTTATTGCCTGTTCTCTCAACAAATGCTATCATAATGATATCAAAGCTTGAAAGGCGGAAAAAATATGCTTATAACCGATAAAAAACAGCTCGAAAAATTCAACTCCTGCCATCGCGTATGGCAGGGTATACCGGGAATTGTCAAAACCAATGGCGGACGCAATTACGTCTCGTTCTACTCCGGAAACATAGCCGAAACGGCGGGGAATTACGCGGTGTTGATAAAAAGTGAGAACGGCAAGGATTACGGTGAACCCATTGCCGTAGCATATTCAGGAAATCATATGCGATGCTTTGACCCTGTATTGTGGATCGACCCGTTGGATAGATTGTGGTTTACTTGGTCGGAAACCTATGACAGCGCAAGGGTTAAAGGTGTTATATGTGACGATCCCGATGCAGATGAGCTTGTGTGGGGAGAGGAAATTTTTATTGGTGACGGCGTGATGATGAATAAGCCCACCGTTCTTTCAACCGGCGAATGGATATTCCCTTGCTCTTCGTGGGCAGAAAATATCGGCGTTGTTCCGAGAATGTGGACCGAGCGCCCTTGGGTTAACGCCAACGGGCAAACCGGCGCCTTCGCGGTTATGACCAGGGATTGCGGC
>JAZUBI010000220.1:0-19042 GCA_045638385.1 Eubacteriales bacterium | reverse complement strand
GTTCTATCGAAGCGAACGCATCAACGTCCCATTGAAGACCTGCGCCCTTGATAGCGCCGCCTTCTGCAAAGGTCACATCATCGTAGTTTTCGGTCTCAACGTCGGATTCTGTTTCCGATTCGGACGAGCCCTCGTTGCCCGCAGGTGCCGTCGTTGCGGTTTCTTCCGCTGCTGCGTTCTTGTTGCACGAAGCAAGGTACACAGAGAGTGTGAGAAGCATAGAAAGTACCAGAACAAGAGAAATAATCTTCTTTTTCATAAGGTTGCTCCTTTTGTGAAATAGAGTTAGATATGCAAATATTATATATTCAATCTTTCACAATGTAAATGACTCTTTCTACCCGTTATATTGCAAAAAGTGAAGAGTTGAAATATGAGCATAATTATTTATTATATTGTACCATATTTACCCCAAATTGTCAATTATTTTTGACTATAAAGAAAAAGATAGTGATATTTGCACAAAAATAAGGATCGAAATCCGCCTAATCGACGAAATTCGATCCTTAATGCTTTTCGATTTGCCCCTAAACCGTCAAAAAGCCGTCAAACGGGCATATCCTTTTCAATAATTCCTTCAACGTCAGTTCCGAAAAGATCCTTGTAATTTCTTGCAACAACGGCATCCTTTACGTCGTTGTAGAAGGTGTTTTCCGAAATGTTTACAGTCATACATCCGTTAACGAGTATCGAAGCGGGGATGATGTTGCCGTCCTTGCGAGCTCTCGATTCAAAGATGTTGTTTGTAACGGTAACTCCCTGAACCGCGGAGAAGGTAACGTAGTAATCGTTGAATATTTCCTTGAACTTGTTGTTTGTGACCGTAATATTCTTTGCAGGCAAGGCGTCGCTTGCAACCTTGACCTCGGACTTTCCGTCTCCGAGACCCTCAACCGCGATCGCGGCATACTTTGTATTCTTGTCCTGGTTTACCGTGCGGCTTGCACCGTCAAAGAGACACTGAGTTACGGTAACGTTGCGCGGAACGGAGCTCTCGCCCCATGTGCACTCGCAGGACATTACTATTCCCGCGTAAGAGGTGTCCTTGAAGGTACAGTTTTTAATGGTCGCGTTGTGGGTTTTGATAACGAAACGTCCTCTGTTGTAGCGTACCATGCAGTTATCGAAGATAAAGTCCGCGCTGTTGCGGCTTATATTGTCAACTATGACCTTGTTATCCATCGTGTAGTCTGCCTTTTCGGGATCGATACCCTCAAGGGCAGCCATGTTGAGATCCTCTGTTTTTACCTTGACGGATTGGATCTTTGAGAACCATCTCATGTGCTTTGTCTCGCCCTTGTAATCGTAGTCGGTCTCAAAGAGCATGCGCTTTTCCTCAAGAGTCTCCGCATCGGTAAGAACCGTTGTGTCGCAGAGTATTTTTCCGTTTGATGCGTAAGCAAAAATTCTGTTTCCTGCTTTAAATATTCTCGCGGTGATTCCGGGATTAAGATCCTCTCTTCCGCGGCGCTGGTAGAGCCAGTAATATACCGACGGAATGCTGTCCTTGATGATAAGCGTGGAGGTTCCGTCACCGTTGTCGATTACCTTGTCAAGGCAGGAGCTGTTACCGTTCTGGTTGGTCGCATCGTCACAAGAGTTTTCAAAAAGGGTAGAGATGGCATCAAGTCCCTTGGATGATCCCGTAACGTGGGTTGCATCAACCGAGCCTATACGGGGCTTTGATCCGCGGTATCTTCCCAATTCGTCAACGTAAAGCTCAAGATCAACATCATACCTTGCCTCAAGAGCCTTGTACTTGTCGTATGTTTCCTTGTCGATCTCGTAAGAGGAATGAGAAAGGTTGTGATGACGGTAGAATTTGACTCCGCTGCTTGTTCCGCCTATTACAAAGCAGAGACCGCCGGCAAAGCCGTAAGTAACGGTATCCTTAAGAAGAATATCGGTGGAATCGGAAATAGATGCGGTTCTGTCGCTCGGGTTAGCAGGGATTCTGCAGGTAAGTATCTCACCCTTTCTGATGTGAGAAAGGAAATCGAAAGATGTATCTCTGTTTGTGATCTCAATGACGAATGTGCCATCGGGATTCATGTTTTCGCCGTTCTCGTTCGGAACAAGAATGTAGTGACCCCAATATCCAAGCTCTGTCCAGGAGACCTCCTCTTTGTTATGGAAGAAGTAACCGCCTCCCGTGAACTTAGTAAGGTCGTGCTGACCGAATTCACGGGTAAATCCTGCGGAGGAGATACAAAGATATTTATTGTCTCCGAGCATGTCGAGTATCTGCATCTGACCTGCGGATTGCTTTGTGTATCCGATAGTCAAGCCCTTGAGCCGGATATTGCTCGTGCCCTTTATCTGTAAGCATTTTATATAGTCAACAGCCTCAAGATAAACTCCGTAAGCATAGATCACGGTATTGGCATGCTCCTCGCCAAGCTCAAGCAGGGAATCAACGTTATACACTCCGGGAGGAACGATCACCGCGGTGTGATCTTTAGCTTCGCTTGCGACGTACGCATTGAGAGTGAGGGGCTCATCGTAATAGGGATCAGCGACAGCATTCCTTCTCTCCATACCCATAAAGAGATCCTTGTTGGTGTGGGGGAGAAGATCCTCGTTTGCTCCGAATTCGGGGCGCGCGTCAACGTCTCCGATTGTGTCGCCGTTAGAATAGTCGTTATTCTTGTTTATAACGCTTGTAAATTTGTTTCCGTCACAGATGAGATATTCATTGTTTATTACCTCAACAGCGCCCTTGACGTCATTATCAATGAAATAGACGTTTTTGTTAGTGCATCCGACAAGTCGGCTCGTGTCATTCATAATGACCGAGCAGTTATACGCGCCCGTCAAGGTGATTCCGCCGTCTGTCTTGTTAGAAGCGATAAGACAGTTTGATGCGTTTGATACAGAGATCGCGCATCCGGCACAGCTTATAGTATTTTCTTTTGCTATAAAATAGCTTCCGGATGCCGAAATGGCGTTATCCTCTGCGGTTATTGTACAGCCTGCTATCACCGCATCGTTGCCGGTAACGGTTATTTTACCGTTGACGGTGAGATTTTTAAGCGTAACGCCATTTTCCTTGATAATTATATCGCTGTTTACAACTGCGTTTTCATAAATTCCGCTCTCAAGAGTGATAGAGGAGGGAAATGATGCCGTGCTTTTGAATTCGGTAGGATTCATGATTTTTACTCCTTTGGGGAAAATTGAGGTAAAGATTTGCGTGCTCTGCGTGTGCTTTGTCCGCAATGCTCTTGTTTTTATATTTTAAGCCGAACCTTATACTGTGCTGAATACCGAAAATGCCAACCGAGACCTTTGTGTCTCAGTTGGCATAAAAGTCAGTTTGCTTCTTCGGGGATCTTGTCGGTGTTGAGTACACCTTCAACGTCGGTTCCGAAGAGGTTTTTGTAGTTGTTACCAATGACGACCTTGGACACGTCGCCCTCTGCAAAGTCTGAATAGGTGTTGCCTGATACGTTTACGTTCATACATCCGTTGATGTAGATCGCCTTGCCCACCTTCTTGGAGCTTTCGTTTTCTCTCTCCTCAAAGACGTTGTCGGCAATAGTAACGCCGTGAGCCGCCTGAACCGTAACGTAGTAGCTGTTGGGACAGTCTCTGAATACGTTGCCCGTAATCGTGATGTTCTTGCAGGGGATAGTGTTTTCGGATACGGTAACGTTAGCACTCTTATCACCGAGTCCCTCAACCGCAAGAGCTGCGAACTTTGTGTTATTCTGCTTGTCGAACTTCTGTCCGTTGCTTTCAAAGAGGCACTTGGTTACGGTTATGTTGCTCGGAACAGAGCTTTCACCCCATGTGCACTCAACAGAGAGAACTACACCGGCAAGGCAGGTGTTCTTCAGCGTGCAGTTTGTAATGACCGCGTCTCTTGTCTTTACTACGAAGCGTCCGTATGTATCACGGCTCATGCAGTTATCAAATACGAAGTTTGTGGAGTTACGGCTTAAGTTGTCTACGATCACCTTGCTTTCAAACTTCTGAGTTGAATGCTCAAGATCGTATCCCTCAAGAGCCGACATATCAACGTCGGATTTTCTTACCTTGACTGCCAAGAGCTTTGATGCCCACTGAAGCAAGCGCTTCTCGCCTTGATAGTTGTATTCCTTTTCGAATACGATAACTCCTGTCTGAAGCACTCTGGAGTCTGACACTACGGTAGTGTCACAGAATATCTTACCGTTAGCGGCGTAAACGAATATTCTGTCACCGGTTACGAAATCTCTTGTAAAATGACCGGGAGTGATGAGAGTCTTTCCCTGAGATGTATACATGTTGTAATATGTCTCAGGAAGTGAGTCCTTCAAAACGAGAGTAAGTGTTCCGTCAAGGTTGTCAATGACCTGATGCAAAGCGGAGCTTCCTCCGTTCTGGTTAGAGGAGTCATCGCAAGCGTTTTCAAAGAGAGTGGATGTCGCGGAAAGTCCCTGAGACGCGCCCGTGATGTGAGTTGCATCGACAGATCCGAAACGGGGATTTGCTCCGCGGTATCTGCCTTCCTCATCAACGTATACCTCAAGATCAACGTCATACTTCTGCTCAAGTGAAACGTAATGATCGTATGTCTCCTTGTCTATCTCGTAAGCCGAGTGAGCGGTGTTATGGTGGCGGTAGAACTGAACGCCCTTACTTGTTCCGCCTATAACGAAGCAAAGCGCATCGGCGTATCCGTAAGTAACGGTGTCCATGAAGAGAACGTTGGTAACGCTGGAAATGCTGACGGTTCTGTCGTTGTCAACGGCAAGACGGGAAGCGAAAACGTCGCCCTTTCCGAAAAGGGTGTAATATTTTTCAACCTCCTTGTAGCCGTTTGCGTTCTTCATCTTGATTATGAAGGTGCCGTCCTCTGCCATAAGCTCGCCCTTTTCATTGGGAACAACCTCGTATGCGCCCCATTCTGCGAACTCTGTCCAAGCGCACATTTCACCTGCAGAGAAGCAGTAAAAGTTAGTTGTACCCTGAACACCTGTGGTGTCGAAGCGTCCGTAGGGGTTGTGTCCCGCGGACGTAACCAAACGAAGCTGAAGGTTTCCTAAGATCTCAACGACCTGCGCCTGACCCGCGGACTGCTTTGCGTATCCGATGGTCATACCCTTTACCTTGAGATTGCTGGTGTTGCTGATACCGATATTCTTTATGTAATCGGTGGCCTCCTGATATACACCGTAAGCGTAAATAGTGGTGTTGGAGTGAGCCGCCTGAAGCTCGAGCGTCGAGTCGATGGCGTATGCTCCGGGAGGAACGATAACTACCTTTTCGTTCTTCGCGATATTTCTTATGTAGTTGTTAAGGTCGTAATCCTTAGTCTGGGAAAGGTCTTTTACGTTGCTTCTGCGCTCCATACCAAGGAAGAGATCCTTGTTTGTATGGGGAAGAAGATCCTCATCTGCACCAACCTCAAGTCTTGCATCGACGTTGTGCATGTTGTTTCCGTTAAAGTCCGAGTTATCGGTCTTAATTACGGGGTGAGGCTTACCATCACCCTCGGGCATAACATTTCCGTCACAGATAAGGTACCGGTTTCCGATAAGCTCAATTGCGCCTCCGAGAACGTTGTCAATGAAATAAACGTTTTTGTTCTGTACACCCTCAAGTCTTATTGCGTTGTTGAGAACGACAGAGCAGTTATATGCTTCGCTGAGACTTATGGAGAGCTGAACGTTTGAAATGTCGTTAAGAGCTATAAGACCGTTGTAGGATCCCTTTGAAAAATCTATTCCGATACCCTCAACAGCGGCATCGATGCTGTTGTTTCTGACAGTACAGTATGCACCGGAGGACGAGACACCGAGACTTAGCGCAACTATGCGATTGCTCTGTATCGTCAAGTCGTCGCCCGTGCCTACGATACCCTTGTCTGCGCAAAGATAATTCTGGTAGAGAGATACTGCCGACGCACCAAGCTCAATAGCAGTGTCAGCGGCATTTATGCGGCAGCTCTTTATGGATATATCGCTTGAATCGGAATCAGCGGAGATTCCTACCGAATCTGCTGTCATATCAAGGCGGAAAAGAGTAACCGAGGAGGAGTTTTCAACCGTGATGCTGCCCTTGATAACCAATTCCTTTATAACGATGTCCTGCGCATCCTTAATTATGATGCCTCCGTCAGCGATGACTGTTGCAAGGTTTCCGTAGTATTTGGTGCCTGATTCAAGCACGATCGGCTCGCTGACGCGATAAACGTCATCTGCCTTGAGTGCTGTTTTGTCTTTAAGAAGAGCAGTGAACGCATCGGCAGAAATTTCGGTAGCGGCGGATTCGTCTATCTCTCTTTCAACAAGAGCAAACGCATCGTCTGCAAGACCGTCACCTGCGTTTTCAACACCTGCGCCATTGCCGTACACGATAGTGTTGAGATCGACCGAAGGACCCTCGGGCTCGGTCTCGGACTCAGAGGAGTCTTCGCTTTCCGTTGTTTCAGTGCCATTTGATTCCGATCCTGCGCCTTCGTTTGTTCCTTGTGTCTGCGCTTCGGTTACGGCATCGGTATCGCCGCTGTTTTTGCAGGCAAATAGCGGAAGTGCCATTGTCAGCACAAGGATAAGCGTGATCAACTTGATCAATTGGGATTTTCTCATAAATATCTGGTCCTCCAAAAAATGAATCAAAAATTCTGAAATAAGCTAATAAACAAAAGGTCAAAAGGCGGTGATTTGCAAGCCTTGCACGCTCGCGCGAAATCTTGTTACAAATTCTCATTTTATATTATACAACTGATACAGGGATTTGTCAATAGGTTATTTTCGTTTCCTTGTCTTTTCGGCAAAAAACACAAACCAATCGAAAGAAAAGCTCAGAGCCGAAGCTCTGAGCCTTAGATGTGATTTTCAGATTAGTTATTTGTCTGAGCGGGTTCCTTGGATTCGGGGAGGATACCCTCAACGTCACTACCGGTAAGTCCCTTGTAGTTGTTTGCGATGATAGCCTTCGAAATATCGTCTGCGGTAATCTCGGAATAGGTGTTACCGGAGATCGTGATGTTCATACAGCCGTTTATGTTGATAGCTCTGCCGAACTTCTTTTCGGTATCACCCTCGCGTGCGGTAAATACGTTATCCTTTATCGTTATACCCTGAGCCGCCGAGATCGTGATGCAGTAATTGTTAGAGTTGTTGATAAACTTGTTACCGATTATCTGTATGTTCTTGCAGGGAAGAGTGTTTTCCGAAACCTCTACCTTGCTTGAAAGCTCTCCAAGACCCTCGATCGCGATAGGAGCGTATTTGAGCGTAGCCTCACTTCCGAAGCTCGATCCTGTCGAATCGAAGAGACAGTTCTGAATGAGAATGTTCTGAGGCACGGAGCTTTCTCCCCAGGTCGTTTCTACGGAAAGGAGAACACCTGTCATAGCAAGATCGCGGAATGTGCAGTTCTTAACTACCGCATCTCTTGTCTTAACAAGAATACCTCTTGAGCGAGTGTGCTGAACGAGCACGTTGTCAAATACGAATCCGCAGCTATTGAGCGTAATGTTGTCAACAAGCACCTTGTGATCCATCTTGTAGCTGTTATCCGCAAGGTTGTAGCCCTCAAGAGCTACTGCCTGGTCGGTCTCGTTTCCATCCTCGTCTATTACCCATTCAATCGATGAGGAGGGTACTGTTACCTGATAGAGATAGCAGGAGAATACAAGCTGAGTCGGCTGACCGTTGTAGGTGTAGTTGACCGTCATCATATGGTATTTCTCATCGGAGTAAAGCTGTGCGGCGCTGAGGACCGTGGTGTCGCAGAGGATCTTACCGTTTGAAGCGTAAACAAATATTCTGTCACCTTTACGGAAGTTTGAGGTTTGAGTACCTGAGCTGTCGGTCGCTCCGTTTTGCTGATTGAGCCAGTAGTATGTCTCCGATATAGTACCCTTATAAACGAGGGTTGTAGTTCCGTTATCGTTCTTTATCAGCTTGTGGAGACGTGAGCTGTTACCGCGCTGGTTAGATCCGTCGTCACACATTGATTCAAAGAGACAGGATGTCGCGCTTACACCGTCGGTAGTACCGATGACATGGGTTGCGTCAACAGAGCCGACACGGGGGATAGATCCGCGGTATCTGCCCTGCTCGTCAATAGAGATCTCAAGATCAACGCTGTATGTCTCCTCAAGACCCTTGTAGAAGTTGTACTCCTCCTCGGTTATAACGTAAGGAGAGTGAACGGTGTTGTGTACTCTTTCGAGATCGATATTTCCACCAATAGTGGATGCGGTTATTGCGAGTGCGGCGGCATATCCGTACACAACGCAATCCTGCATTAAGAAATTCTGAGAGTTGTAGATGTAAATGGACTGCTTGTTGCTTCCGCCCATACGGCAAGCCCAGATGTCGCCTATTCCGGTTGATCCGTAGATCTGTGTAGCGGTCGATCCGGTGATCTCAAAGATCATCGTGCCGTCGGGATTCTTCTGGATTACCTCATATCCGCCGCCAATACCCTTCCAGCAGGTGAATTCGCCGGCATGGAACATATCTGTGTACGAGTTACTGAATACAACGGGGTCGGATTTACCGAAATCCTTGTTTTCGTATCCTGCAGCCGCTACGACGAGAATGCGATTGCTTCCAAGCTTATCAAGCACGTATATCTGA
Organism: Eubacteriales bacterium; assembly: GCA_045638385.1. GTDB lineage: Bacteria > Bacillota > Clostridia > Oscillospirales > CAG-272 > SVTX01. The sequence goes on along the minus strand of JAZUBI010000220.1, from coordinate 10,463 downwards.
CCGGAGGATTGCTTTGCGTATCCGAAGGTCAAGCCCTTTACGGTGAAATTGTTTGTAGTGGAAAGCTGGAGGGTGGTTCCGTATTCAACGGCCTCGAGATAAGCTCCGTATCCGTATACGGTTGTGTTGGAGTGAGCTCCGCTAAGACCGAGCATCGAGGTCGAAACGTAAGCTCCGGGAGGAACTATTACGACGTCGCCGTTCTTTGCGCAGTTGCGTATGTACTTGTTAATATTGTAGCTCTTGGTAAGCGAAGCGTCCTTGACCTTATTCTGTCTCTTCATGTCAAGGAAGAGATCCTTGTTGGTGTGGGGAAGGAGTGATTCGTTTGCGCCGTATTGAGCACGCTCGTTAATGTCGTGAAGATTGTTTCCGTTATAGTTGGAGTTTCCGTTTTTAACAATGGGGTGGGGCTTGCCGTCATCTTCGCCGGGAAGAATGTTGCCGTTGCAAAGGAGATACTGGTTGTTGTTGAGCTGTATAAATCCGCCGAGCTTGTTTTCAACAACGTAAATATTCGTGTTGTTTTCCGCAACCACCTTGATAGCGCTGTTAAGAAGAACAACTGCGTTGAAGGCCTCGGTAACAACGATGGACTGCTGTACGTCCTTGATTATGTTGAGAGCAACGAGCGCATTGCTTGTGCCCTTGGTAAGCTCAATTCCTACGCCGTCCTGCGCCAAGGAAATGGTATTGTTCTTGACTATGGGATACTCACCGGAGGAGAGAACGGCTCTTTCGGTAGCAACGATCTCGGATGCCTGAACGGTCATATCATCTCCGGTGGAGATCACGCCGTTTGCCGCAGAGAGATAGGACTGATAAACAGTCAATTCGTCGCCGTCGTTCTTTATTGCCGTATCGGTAGCGCTGACCTTGCAGCTCTTGAATGCGATCTCGCTTGAGCCCTCGTCAACGGTTATAGCGATCTCGCCGCCCTTAAGGTCGAGCTTGAAGAAGGTAACAGAGGATGCGTTCTTTATCGTAACGTTTCCTTTAACGATAAGCTCCTTGACAACTATCTCGCTTGCGGAATCGATAATGATACCGTCGGGAGCTATGACTGATGCGAAATTACCGTAGTATTTTGTGTCAGAGCTGAGTGTAAGAGGTCCCGTGACCTTGTAAACGTCATCTGCGGAGAGATCGTTATCTCTGACAGAGAGCTTAGCAAGAAGCTCCTCGGCAGTGATCTCAACAGCCTTTGACTCATCAATGGCGTTATCAAGGGTTGCAAATGCGTTGGGAGCCCAGGTAACACCGGAGCCTGTAACGTTTCCGCCGTTATCGTATATTATACTGTCATCTGGGGGGAGTATGATTTCATCGTCACCGGTTTCGGTTTCGGTCTCATCGCCCGACTCGCCTGTGCTTTCAGTGGTTTCTGCGCTCGACTCGGCTTGAGCTGTGGATTCTTCTCCGCTCGTTTTATTACACGATGCAAGAAGAGCAACAGATCCCAATACCATGGCCAACGCCAGAAGAATGGATAGTAACTTTTTCATAGAATGTCCTCCGTACAGACAAAATATTCTATAATAATATTACCATATTGCCATCAATAAGTCAAGAGCCGATTTTAAACAAAATGTTAATTTAACATATACATAAAAGCACCGGGATCACCGCCGTAGCGGAGTGATCCCGGTTTTGCATTGCTTTGAGATTAAGAATTAGTGTCGGGGAAGATCGGGCTTCCGTCATCGTTTGTCACGTCGGAGCCGAAAACGCCCTTGCATCCAACTATCTTTATGATCTTTGTTATGCTTCCCGTTGTGAAGTTGGGGCTGAATGTGTTGTCTGCGATGTTTATATTCATGGACATTTGAGCGAGGATCGTGGTGGGGATCTTGAGTGCGCTCTCGTCAACTATCTCGCAGAATGTGTTGTTCGTGATGGATACGTTCAGCGCCGAATATACGGTTATGGCGTATCTGCTCTTGTTGTTTATGAATTTGCAGCCGTCAATGGTGATATTTCTGTATGCCAGTGTCTTGTCCCCGACCTTAACGCCGCCGACTCCGTCCTCTCCGATCATGATCGGAACGAACTCGGTGTCATTGACGTAGTCGCAGACCGCGCCGGTATTGTCAAATACGCACTTGCTTACAAGAGTGTTCGTTGCCGCAGTGCTCTCACCCCAAGAGGGCTCTGCGCAGATAACGAGACCTGTGTGCGCAAGGTTTTGGAAGGTGCAGTTCTTGATCGTAACGTCGGTGGTCTTAACGAGTATGCCGCGCGAACGTGTATTTCTTATAAGCACGTTGTCAAACGTGAATCCGGAGCTGTTGCGGCTGAGGTTATCGACCAAAACTCTGTTTGTGAGCGATGAGCTGTTATCATTGAGGTCGTAAGAGGTGTTTATCAGCTCAAGCGTCTCCTTGTTGATCGCGGATGCGCTGACATTCACCTTGTATACGTTAGTGGTTACGGTTGTACCCTCTATTGTGATGGGGGACATGCTTTCAACAAGCACGGCGTCGCTTATAACCGTTGTTTCGCAAAGGAGCGCGCCCTGAGCGGTGTAAACTCTGATCTTGTCTCCGATAGAGAATTTGACGCAGCCGCCGGCGGATTTTCCCTCGTAATGCTTAGCCATAAGACCCTTGTAGTATATGGTCGCGGTGTTGCCCTCGATCTCGATTTTGTGAAGTCTCGAGCTTGACGCGCGCTGGTTTGAGCCGTCGTCCGTCATGCCCTCGAATATACTCGACGTTACGTCCACGCCCTCGCTTGTGCTCATAATGTGAGTTGCGTCCGTAGAGCCCTGAAGAGGAAGCTCGCCGCGATATCTTCCCGCGTCGTCTATGTATATGCCCAGATCAACCCCGTACGCAGCTTCAAGAGCCAAGTATTTTTCGTAAGTATCCTTGTCGATAATGGGATTTGGCTGTGTGGTATTGTGAAATCTCTCAAGGCTCATGCCGGTTGTCGTTCCGTTCGCCACTACCGCCAGCGCATTTGAAAATCCGTAAAGCACGCAGTCCTTGAATTTGACGTTTTTGGAGTCTGTTACCCTTACAGAGCTTTGATTTTCTCCTGCGTATCGGCATGTCATGGAGTCACCGGCGTTTGTTTTCGATGAGATGCCGGTGTCCTTTATGGTCATCGTCATAGTTCCGTCGCCGTTCTTTGAGAGCGTGTAATAAGAGCCTATGACTGCCCAAGGATAGACCGCCCCGCCCGCGTATATCTCGGTGAATCCGGTGCTGAATTTCTTGGAGTCACTCAGACCGAAATCCTCTCCCCAGCCTGCGGAGGCAACCACGGTAAATGTGTTTGAAGTTTTGTCAAGTATGTTCATCTGACCGCCCGAGAGGAAATTATATCCCATCGTAAGTCCGCGGAACTCAATGTTGGATGCTCCCGACACCGCAAGAAGAATGTCGTGCTCGGTAAATTCCTCGTAAACGCCGTAAGCATATACAACGGTTCCCGAGTGAGTGCTTCCAAGGCTTATTGCGGACGATGACGTGTATGCTCCGGGGGGGACGATAACAACGTCGCAGCCCTTGGAGTTGTTTCTTATGTATTGGTTAAGGCTGTATTGCTTTGTGAAAGAAGCGTCAAGCACCTTCGTGCGTCTTTCCATACCGACAAACAGCTCTTTGTTCGTGTGGGGAAGTATCTCCTCGTTAGCTCCGACCTCGGCTCTTGCGTCAACGTCTGTAAGGTTGTCACCGTTTACGTTTTGGTTGTTGCTTGCAAGGATGACCTCTAAGGGATCGTTTTCAACGAAGCTGTTGCCCTCGCAGATGACGTAATTATTGTTGTTGAGCTTTAAAAGACCGCCAAGGCTGTTTTCAACAACGTAAATGTTAGTGGTGTTTTCGCATGTGAGAGTTGTTGCGCTGTTGAGGATTATCGCGCAGTTGTAGCCGCCCGTGAGCTTTATTGATTCCTGAGCTCCCGTGATTTTGTTGAGCGCAATGAGTCCGTTATAAGAGCCTAACTTGAAATCGATTCCGATTCCGTTTGACGAAAGCTCGATGGTGCTGTTTCTCAATATACAGCTCTCACCCTCTGCGGTGAAGGCGTTGGATTCGTTTATAAAATGACATCCGTGTACGGCGGTCTCGTTTCCGGTCGATAGTATGCCGCATTTGGCGGTGAGCTTTGTTTCAAATAGCGTTACGGTGTCGCCCGCAACGCTGATGCAAAGCTCCTCTGCGGAGACCTTGCAGCTCTTGAATGCTACGCCAACGGTCTGCCCGTCGATGGTAACAGCTGTCCTTGAGCCTTGTATGTCAACGTTAAAAAAGACTATCTCGGACGCGTTTTCAAGTGTAACGTCGCCCTTGATGATAAGCTCTCTGATGACAACGTCGGTAACATCCTTGAGTATAACGCCCTGTGTGGCAATGACAGATGCGAAATTTCCGTCGTAATCAACGCCCGATTCAAGCATCAGGGGCTCGTTGACTCTGTAAACCGCGCCCTCGGTTGCCGATTCCGTGATGAGTATCTGATAAAGCTCCGCGGCTGAAATGTCGGTAGCCTTTGATTCGTCAACTGTGTAGTCAAGGAGCGCAAATGCGTCGCTGTCCCATGCGATACCGCTGTTTTCCACCTCGCCACCGTTGCCGTACAGCTTATCGGCGGAGCCGGATGAGCCTCCGGTTTCTTGCTCTGCTTCGGAGCTTGATTCCTCTTGTGCATTTCCGCCTTCCTGTGATGATACGCCTTCCTGTGGGCTTGTCGTACTGCATCCGAAGAGCGAGGAGGCAGAGCAGAGGGCAAGAAGAGACGCCAAGATCAAGGACAAAAATTTTCTATTCATAAAATACCTCCGTGAAAACGGTGAATTCACACAAACAATAATTAACACCTCAATTTTAGCACATTTCGGATCTTTTTTCAATAGCTTTTCTTTCAAATTTGCATTGCTTATCGTACAAAGCAAGGCTATGGTGAAAAAATATAAAAAAATTTTTAAAAAAGAGAAAATTGTGTTGAAAAAAGGATAGGTATGTGGTATAATCGAATTTAGAGTTTTTATTTTCCGGCTTGTACCGATTTTGTTTCAAAAAGGGGCGTGAAAAAATGGGAAGGATAGGATTCGATAACCAAAAATACCTTGAGCTGCAGTCGATGCACATCAGGGAGAGAATAGAAAAATTCGGCGGCAAGCTCTATCTTGAGTTTGGCGGCAAGCTTTTTGACGATTACCATGCATCGCGAGTGCTTCCCGGATTCGCTCCCGACTCGAAGCTGCAAATGCTGCTTCAGCTTAAGGACGAGGCGGAGGTTGTCATAGCGATAAACTCCTCGGACATTGAGAAGAACAAGGTTCGCGGCGACCTCGGAATCACCTACGATCTTGACGTAATGCGACTTATCGACGCTTTTCGCGCGGTCGGGCTTTACGTTGGCAGTGTAGTGCTCACAAGATACGAGTCGCAAATATCCGCCGTGCAGTTCGCGCAAAAGCTTGAATCTCTCGGAGTTAAGGTATACAGACACTATTCGATACCCGGATACCCCCATAACGTTGAGGTCGCGATGAGCGAGGAGGGCTTTGGTCAGAACGAATATATTGAGACGACACGCGAGCTTGTCATAGTTACCGCGCCCGGCCCCGGAAGCGGAAAAATGGCTACCTGTCTCTCTCAGCTCTATCACGAAAACAAGCGCGGAGTAAAGGCGGGATATGCGAAATTCGAGACCTTCCCGATCTGGAATATTCCGCTAAGACACCCTGTAAATATGGCGTATGAGGCCGCAACGGCGGATCTCAACGACGTAAATATGATAGACCCCTTCCACCTTGAAGCGTATGGGGAAACCACGGTGAATTATAACCGAGACGTAGAGGTGTTTCCCGTTGTTGACGCAATGTTCAAGAAAATATGGGGAGAATCTCCCTATAAATCCCCCACGGACATGGGCGTTAATATGGTCGGAAATTGCATCATCGACGACGGTGTTGTTAAAGAGGCTTCAAAGCAGGAAATAATAAGAAGATATTACGCGGCGCTTTGCGAGGAAAAGGAAAACGCAACCGAGAGCGCGGCGGTTGGAAAGCTTGAGCTCATAATGAAAAAGGCGGATCTCAGTCCGGCGAGCCGTCCCTGCGTGGCGGCGGCGTTGCAGAAAGCCGAGATAACGGCGGGTCCTGCGGCGGCGATCGAGCTTCCGAACGGCGAGATCGTGACCGGAAAGACCTCCTCACTCTTGGGAGCAGGGGCGGCTCTGATACTCAATGCCCTTAAGGCTTTGGCGGGAATTGACGACAAGGTAGAGCTTATTTCTCCTTCTGTTATAAGGCCTGTTCAGCACTTGAAGGTAGACCATTTGGGCAATCACAATCCGAGACTTCACGTCGATGAAATCCTTATAGCGCTTGCGATCAGCGCGGTCAGCTCAAAGAGAGCGGCAATGGCCTTGGAGCAGCTTGACAACCTTAAGGGACTTGAAGCCCATTCGTCGGTGATACTCTCGAGCGTTGACAAAATGACATTCAAAAAGCTTGGTGTCAATATGACCTGCGAGCCGAAATATCAAGTGAAAAAGCTATATCACGCCAAGTGATTTTCAATAAATGTCAATTTGTTTTTCCTTGCGGTATAAGGGAAAATGCGGTAGTGACAGTCTCATAATGAAAAATAACGCAAAATAACGGAAAATAATGAGATTTAGCTTTTAATATTGGAGGTTTACGTTGAAAAAATCATTTTGGCTATTCTCCTTGCTTTATCGCTTTGCATAACCTGCTTCATCTCTTATGACAAGGGCGGAGGCAAATAATCAGTAGATATAATGGAGAGGGCAACCGACACAATGATCGGTTGCCCTTGATTTTTTGTAAAAGCTGATTTGAATTGATTTTCGCATTCTTTTTCCTGTGCCGTCTAAAAAAAGGGTCTGATGCATAGAGTGTTTGTGTAAAAACGGTATTTGCAAAGAAGAAAAAGAGTATTACCCCAAAAAACTATGATGAGGAGTTGAACGTTAATATGTCAACTTTTCGTTTGTCATTTCACGATTATATTGCGCACGTCACCCTTTGTATGAAGGTTCATTTCCTCAAGTGTGGTAAGCTTTTTGCCGTTGAGGGTAACATTTTCAAAGCTCACGTCCTCGATTACGGTATCCTCTGCCTCCGCGCGAACGGTTGAGAATGGCATACGGTCATCCGCATCAAACACCTGTACATTCTTGAAACGTATGCCCTTGATATTGCCCACCCAATCGTCCACTGCATACCAAGTGCGGTGCGTCTCGACTACGACGAGAGGCGGCATGTAGTTGGGATCGGGGTTTTTGTATTTCATATCCCGCTCGCTCTGGTAGACGGGCTGCTGATGAGGATTGCGGTACTCGACGCGAATATCCTTGAAGGTTACGTTCTCTATCTCGGCACGGTCGCCGTGCTGTATATCCATCATAACCGTATCGCCATGGATGAGGTCGCAGTTGCGGAACGTGATATTGCTCATGATTGGCGCGCTGGTTTCCGCACCGATCTCAAGGCATCTGCCCCAATCGCACCAAACGACGCAATTTTCTGCGAGTATGTTCGTGACGGGGAGCTTTGTATCCTGCCTTATGCCTTTGATAACGATGCAATCGTCGAAGTTTCTAAGGTAGCTGTTTCTTATGATTGCATTGTCACAGTTTGTGAAATCACATCCGTCCGAGTTGTATCTCCACATTCCGATGAGCTTGATGTTATCGACCGTGATATTCTTGCATCCCGCAAAATGCATGCTCCAAACGCAGGAATCGACAACGGTTATCCCCTCAACCTTGATATTTTCACAGTGTGAGAGGGCAATAGGTCCTCCGGTGCCTCCGCGCTCTACGTAACCGTTATCGAGTATTCCGTAGCCTATAACGCTTATATTTTTCTTTCCCTCTGCCGCAATCGAGCCGCAAACTACCGCGCCGCGGTCGATATAGACGGTCTGGTTATCGTCGGGGCAGATTGTTTCGGTCATATGATGTACTCCTGCGCCGAAATATATCACGTTTTTGTCGTTTGGGTTTATTCCGAAGTCCTTTTCGGGATTTATAAAAACGGTGAGAATATTGTGCTTGCCGTCAAACTCTACCGAGTACTGACCGGGTGCTTTGAAGGTGAGCGTGACCTTGCCGCCGTCAACCGTCGGATTTATTCCTTTTGACAAGGGGCGAACTGTGACGGATGAAAACGGACGTCTCGGTGTGATGTCGAGAGTTATCTCCTCACTTGATTCAAGCGAAACGTAGGAGGATTGCTCTGTCTGCTCTCTCGGACGCTGATATCCCGGCCAAACCTGATTGAGCGGGTGAGCGGAGACGGTGCATGAGAGAACGTCGAGCTCGGTGTCGCCCGATGTGACCTTGAAATCGTTACTTTTCTTTTCGTAGCCGTTAAAACTAAAAAAAATTGCCATATAGTGCCTCCGTTTGCTTTTTTTGCGGGACATCCGCTTTACGATTTGATTATATAGTTAAAAAAACTTCGTGTCAAGAGGTTTTTTGTCTTTTTTTTGTTACAAACAACCAAAAAATACAATGTTACGGTAAAGCATTTCTACGTATGCGATATTGACAAAGAGGAAAAAGAGTATTATAATGGACAAAAGCTATGATGAGGAGCGACAAGCCAGCGCCTTTTCAGAGAGCCGCCGTTTGGTGCGAGGCGGTAAGATGCGGCGATTGTTAAATCACCTCGGAGCTCATTCCCGAACCTGTTACGGTGTAGGCGGATGCGTTATCCTGCGTTAACGGAAAGCGTATGTCAGTACGCGCAAAGGAGGTCGCATTGGCGGCAAAAAGAGTGGTACCGCGGGTCTTTTACTCGTCTCTTTGTAATCGGGAGACGGGCTGAATTTGGTTTATGTGTTCGTCTTTCGATGAACACATTTTTTGTTTTTATACCGTAAAAAACGCCATAAAACAGCAAAAAACAAATACAAAGTTTAAAAATCAATTATTTGTTGAGAGGAAATTGAGATGTTAACACTTGACAAGGTATATCACGCGGCGTACGTATTAAAGGACGTTGTAAGAAAAACCGCGCTTATTGCCTCCCCGAAGATCAATCCCGATTGCAAGCTTTATCTTAAGACCGAGAATCTTCAGGTTACGGGATCCTTTAAGGTAAGGGGGGCGGGATACAAGATTTCCCAGCTTTCCGACGAGGAGAAGGCGAGGGGAGTTATCGCATGCTCAGCGGGCAATCATGCCCAGGGAGTTGCGCTTGCCGCGCAGAAGTACGGCATTAAATCTGTAATATGCTTGCCCGACGGCGCGCCTATATCAAAGGTAGAGGCTACAAAGAGCTACGGCGCCGAGGTGGTTATGGTTCCCGGAGTTTACGACGATGCGTACAACCGCGCGCTTGAGCTTCGTGACGCAGAGGGATACTCCTTTGTTCATCCCTTTGATGACGAGGATGTTATCGCGGGTCAGGGTACTATCGGTCTTGAAATAATAGAGGAGCTTGATGATCTTGATGCGGTTGTCGTTCCGATCGGAGGCGGCGGCCTTATTTCGGGAATTGCTTATACTCTTAAGCATTTGAAGCCCTCCATCAAGGTGTACGGCGTTCAGGCGCAGGGCGCACCGAGCATGTACAACTCGGTTAAGAGCGGCAAAAAGGAGAGACTCTCCGGCGTTTCTACTATCGCCGACGGTATTGCGGTAAAGGAGCCCGGTGACAACACCTTTGCTCTTGTTTCAAAATACGTTGACGGTGTTGTTACGGTCAGCGAGGATGAGATCTCATCGGCTATTCTTGCGCTTATCGAGCAGCACAAGCTTATCGCAGAGGGCGCGGGTGCCGTTTCGGTTGCCGCCGTTATGTTCAACAAGATCCCCGTGCAGGGCAAAAAGGTTGTTGCGGTCGTTTCGGGCGGTAATATCGACGTTACCATTCTTTCAAGAGTTATTAAGCGCGGTCTGCTTACTTCGGGCAGAAACTGCACTCTCTGCATCGAGCTTATGGATAAGCCCGGTCAGCTTCAGCAGGTCTCCTCGATAATTGCGGCTCTCGGCGGTAACGTTACAAGCGTTCACCATGAAAGAGCAAGTGAGACAACTGATATTAACGGCTGCTTCTTGCGCCTTGTCCTCGAGACGAGAAACTATGAGCATATAAAGGAAATTACCGACGGATTGACTAAAGCCGGATTTAAGCTTGTTTAAATCTGAAAATTGCAATTTATCGGGGAGATGCGGGGGATGCGCGTGGGGGATTTTCCAGGGGAAAAATCCCCCCACACCCCCAAAACCCCAACTTATATAAGGTCATGGTTAAGACGGTTTACTAAACTACACCGTGTAGCACAAGCATAGTCTATCTGCTATCGTGTTGCAAGTGTATTTTTGATTTATCGAACTGTTTAATTTGTATTTCATGGCTATAAATTTCCCTCACGTCACGCTTTGCGTTAGCCTTCCCTTGTGAGGGAAGGTGGATTTTGACGCTTGCGGCAAAAGACGGATGAGTAGAAGACTATCGATTTTAACCGTCT
>JAZUBI010000219.1:0-7151 GCA_045638385.1 Eubacteriales bacterium | reverse complement strand
AGAGAATGGTAGAGGTTAACTGCTACCGCGGTATCAGACACAAGAGAGGTCTTCCCGTAAGAGGTCAGAGAACAAAGACCAATGCGAGAACAAGAAAAGGTCCCGCAAAGACCATCGCAAACAAGAAGAAATAAAGGAGTGGCATAAGAATGGCAAAGGCAACTAAGAAAGTCGTTAAAAAACGCCGCGAAAGAAAAAATATTGAAAAAGGCGCTGTTCATATTCAGGCTACTTTCAATAACACTATCGTAACCATCACCGATGTTTACGGAAACGCAATCTCGTGGGCTTCCGCCGGAGAGCTTGGCTTCAAGGGCTCCAGAAAGTCTACTCCCTTCGCAGCACAGTCCGCATCTGAGACTGCAGCTCGCGCAGCAGTTGAGCACGGCCTCAAGTCTGTTGAAGTTTACGTAAAGGGTCCCGGTTCGGGACGTGAATCCGCAATCCGTGCGCTTGAGACGGTTGGACTCCAGATCACCATGATCAAGGACGTTACTCCCATTCCTCACAACGGTTGCAGACCGCCTAAGCGCAGACGCGTATAATTTACAGGAGGTTTAAGAATTATGGCAAGATATACAGGACCCGCATGCAAGCTCTGCCGCAGAGAAGGCAAGAAGCTTTATCTTAAGGGCGAGAGATGCACAAGCGGTAAGTGCGCACTTGAGCGCAGAAACACAGCTCCCGGCCAGCACGGTGCAGCTAAGAAGAAAATGGGCGAGTACGGTGTACAGCTCCGTGAAAAGCAGGCTACCAGAAGATACTACGGTGTTCTTGAGAAGCAGTTTAAGAACTACTACGCTGAGGCAGACCGCAAAGAGGGTATGACCGGTGAGAACCTTCTCATCCTCCTTGAGCGCCGCCTTGACAACACTGTATTCAGAATGGGTCTCGCAGAGTCTCACAAGGAAGCTCGTCAGCTCGTTCTCCACGCACACTTCACCCTCAACGGCAAGAAGGTAAACGTTCCTTCTATCCTTGTTAAGCCCGGTGACGTTGTTGCAGTTAAGGAGACCAGCCGCGCATCCGCTAAGTTTAAGGCTCTTGCAGAAGCACTTGAGACTAAGACAGCTCCCAAGTGGCTTGACGTTGATAAGACAAATCTTCAGGCTAAGGTTGTTTCCTTCCCCGCAAGAGAAGATATTGACTTCGACTTCAACGAGCAGCTTATCGTCGACCTCTACTCCAAGTAATACCGCATGAACCTATCTGCGGTTTATTTGGATGCCGCTTGATAGCGTTTAATAAAGCATACCCGTACGCTTTACCCAAAAATTATTTTAGGAGGTTTTATTTGGAATGATAGAGATAGAGAAGCCCAATATTACTACCGCCGAGATGAGTGAGGACGGTTCCTACGGAACGTTCGTGATCGAGCCCCTTGAGAGAGGCTTTGGACAGACTCTTGGAAACTCTCTTCGCAGAGTTCTTCTGAGCTCACTTCCCGGATACGCGGTAACAAACATTAAAATTGACGGTGTACTTCACGAGTTTTCCACTGTTCCCGGTGTTACCGAGGACGTGACCGAGATCGTGCTTAACGTTAAGGGTATCATCGCAAAGCTTCATTGCCAGGGACCTAAGACAGTCTTCATTGACGTCGTAGGCGAGCATGAGGTTACTGCAGGTGATATTAAGCAGGATTCCGATATCGAAATACTCAATCCCGAGCATCACATCGCTACAGTTGGTGAAAATGAGAGATTCTACATGGAGCTCACATTCAACTGCGACAGAGGCTATGTTCCTCAGGAGAGAAACAAGCAGATCTACAGCGAGATGGTTGGAATCAACGCGGCACCCGTCAACACCATCTACACAGACTCGATTTACACACCTGTGTACAAGGTAAAATACGAGGTTGAAAGCACCCGCTCCGGTAGCAACACCGATCTTGATAAGCTCACGATCGAGGTTCTTACCAACGGTACTATTTCAGCTAAAGAAGCGGTTTCACTCGGAGCCAAGATTCTCAATGAGCATCTCAACTTGTTTGTAGAGCTTTCAGACGATGCAAAGAAGACTGAGATCATGGTTGAGAGAGAAGAGACCATTAAAGAAAAGGTTCTTGAGATGACCATTGAGGAGCTTGACATGTCTGTTCGTAGCTTCAACTGCTTGAAGCGCGCAGGAATTGACACTGTCGAAGACCTTACAAATCGCACCGAAGAGGATATGATCAAGGTTCGTAACCTCGGTAAGAAATCGCTTGATGAAGTTATCCAGAAGCTCCACTCGCTCGGTCTTGACCTGAAGCGCGAAGAGGAGTAATAAATTTAGAATAATAAAGCAGAAGGAGGGACTGGAAAATGCCCGGAACCAGAAAACTTGGCAGACCTACCGCACACAGACAAGCTATGCTTCGCGGAATGGTTACCCTGCTGCTTGAGAACGGACAGGTTGAGACTACTCTCACCAGAGCGAAAGAGGTTCGTTCCATCGCAGAAAAAATGATCACACTTGGTAAGAAAAATACACTTGCAAGCCGCAGAGCTGCTCTCGCATACATCACTAAGGAAGACGTTGTTACTAAGCTCTTCAGCGAGATCGCTCCCAAGTACGCTAACCGTCAGGGTGGATACACTCAGATCTTCAAGATCGGTGCACGCCGCGGTGACGCAGCTGAAATGGCTATCGTTAAGCTCATCGACGAGGATGTAGCTCAGTAAGTTTAACTCTTACAAAGCATAAAAACAAGAGAGGATCCTATGGATCCTCTCTTGTTTTTTTGATTAGATGCGAAAAAATATGCAAAATAATTATTGACAAACAGATGCTTTTGGAGTAAAATATAGTATATAAAAGAGAGAAGGGAGGAGAGAGATATGTCAGAGCGCGAGGACGAGATCATTGAAGAAAAAGAGTTTGATAACGCGGAGGAAATGCGCGAGGAACAGATCGAGGATGCTTTTACTGAATGTAGAGATCTGCTTGAACGCAGGCACTACTCTGAATTCGCAAAAGTGATAGAGGAAATGAACCCCGTAGATGCGGCAGATTTCTTTTCTACCATCGAGTACGAGCAGATACCCACTGTATTCAAGCTTGTAAAGAAGGACTGTCTGGCAGACATTTTTGCCGAGCTTGACAGCGACGTACAGGAAAGAATCATTGTTGCTATGACAGACAGAGAGCTTTCATATATTATCGAGGAGCTCTTTGTTGACGATGCGGTGGACATGATCGAGGAGCTGCCTGCAAACGTTGTAGCGCGAATAATGAAGGTCGCTACGAAGGAAACAAGAGACCAGATAAACAAATTCCTCTCCTATCCCGAATACAGCGCGGGGAGTGTTATGACTGCGGAGCTTATTTACCTTCGCGGTAATATGACGGTTGCCGAGGCGGTAGAGTATATCCGCAGGATCGGTGTGGACAAGGAAACGGTTTACACGGCTTACGTTACCGATAAAAGTAGGGTTTTGGAGGGTACGGTTTCCTTTAAAGATCTGCTTTTCAGCAATGAAAACGAAACAATAGATTGTATATGTAACAAAGAGTTTATATATGCGTATACAACAGATGACCAGGAATACGTTGCGGACACTATCGCTAAGTACGGATTATTGGCTCTTCCGATAGTTGACAAGGAGCAAAGACTTGTTGGTATCGTTACGGTCGACGACGCTATTGACGTCATCCAGGAGGAGGCAACCGAGGATATTGAGATCATGGCGGCGATCACGCCTTCTGACAAGCCTTACCTCAAAACCGGAGTGCTTGAGACCTGGAAAAACAGATTCCCGTGGCTTTTGGTGCTCATGCTCTCGGCTATTTTTTCAAGCGCGATAATAACGCACTATGAAAACGCGATAGGAACATATGCTATTTTGACCGCCTTCTTCCCGATGCTTATGAACACGGGCGGTAATGCGGGAAGCCAGTCGTCTGTTGCGATAATTCGCGCTATGTCTCTTGATGAGATAACCAAAAAGGACTTTTTCAAGGTCGTTTGGAAGGAATTTCGAGTTTCCGTGCTTTGCGCGGTCGGACTTGGAGTCGTTTGCTTTATAAAGACTATGGTTATTGATTTCAAGTTCCATCTCACCGAGGTAATGCCGAACGGTGTCGTTCAGGATAATCTGATGATTGCGTTTATTGTTAGCGTGACGGCATGCTCGGCGGTAATTTTTGCGAAATTTATCGGTACCATTCTGCCGATGGGCGCGAAAAAGATCGGACTTGATCCCGCAGTTATGGCATCGCCCTTTATCACGACCATCGTTGATACTGTTACGCTTGTAATTTATTTTGCGATCGCATCAAGTCTGCTTAATTTCTAACTCTAACAAAAGATCTCCTTGAGGTAAAGCTCAAGGAGATTTCTTTTTATATTTAATTACAGCTCGCAGTCCTTTTGAACAAGATTTTCGCAGTTTTCAATCGTTACGCGCTCGCCGACTCCGTAGAAGGCACCGTTTATCTTGAAATTGTCAAGAGTGACGTTGCTTGCGCCCTTGAATGAGAGCAGATTATCTCCTCTGAGCTTAAGATTGTGGTAGTCAAGATTCATAGCCTTGTCAAAGAAATTTAGCTCAATATTTCGGAATGTTAAATTGTCGATCTCGCCGTTGATGCAGTCCATATAGTTTCTCATAGATGCACTTGAACGGATATTATCGAAGGTTATGTTCTTGATGTAGGTGCTGTTTTCCGCAAAGATCTCGAAAAGTCGGTCGGCATTTTCGGCGGAAATATTTGAAAAGTTAACGTCCTCAATGTTTGCTTGTCCCTTGTTTACGTAAGCGGTGCAGAACTGAACGACGTTTTCGCATAAAGATATGGTGATATTTGAAATGCGCGCGTGGCGTATCGTTCCATAACCTACACCAATGCGAAATGCGCAGATGCCGGTGCGGAGAACACAGTTTGTTATGGTGATGTATTCGCAATGTATGTTTTTGTTTTTCAGCTTCTGCTCACAAGCACGGAGAGTGATGGCATCGTCGCCCGTATCAATTATGCAATCAGAAACTGTAACGTATCGGCTTGAATCAATGTCAATACCGTCCGAATTAAGCATCCAGACAGGGTTTTTGATCTTGATTCCGCGCACCTGAACGTATTCACATCCGAGAAAGTAGCAGCTCCAGCAGGGCGAGTCCTTGATGGATATATCCTGCACTTTGACGTTTGTCGATTCGATAAAGCAGATAAGCTGACCCGGACGAAGCTTTTCTTGGTCATTCAGTATGCTGATTCCGTGACACCAACCGAAATATCTCTTATCGGGGAAATCCCCCTTTGTTACAAACGCGTGGCAGTTACCGTTGACTGTTCCAAAGCCCGTAATTGCACAGTTGTCTATTTCGTGTGCGATGATCAAATGCTTGCCGACCCAACCCTCGTTAACGCTTATGCGGCTGTTTTGGGGAAATGCATCGACATCGTTGTAGTCGTCCATATTGTCGGATGCTAACAGCTCCGCGCCCATTTCAAGATGAAGCTCAACGTTGCTTTTGAGCCAGATCGTGCCGCTTTTGTATGTGCCTGCAGGGATAGTGACTCTTCCACCGCCCGATGCGTTACATTCGTCTATTGCTTTTTGGATGGCGAATGTGTTGAGCGTTACGCCGTCTCCAACTGCGCCGAAATTAAGGATGTTGGTGTTCATAGGGGCCTCCTTCTAAGTGGTTATTTACATTATACCAAATTGATTTGTTTTGTCAAGGAGGTTTGAAGGGTTTTTACAGAAATTGGGGTTTAGCGGTGGGGATGCGCGTGGGGGGCTTTTCCAGAGAAAAAAGCCCCCCACACCCCCAAAACCTCAAACTATATAATATTTTGGTTAAGACGGTTCATTATACTACACCGTGAAGCACGAGCATAGCTTGTCTGCTATCGTGTTGCAAGTCTATTTTCGACTTAAAGAAATAAACAGTTAAATTAAACTGTATCGGATGGGTTTAACACCTTACCAATACAAAGACGTCAGTGAGGGATTTTTTTAGCGGCAACGCCGCGAAAAATCCTACTTCACCCTAAAAGCACCCCAAAAGATTAAAAGTTTTTGCGGAGCTTTTTTTCAAAAAGCGACTCGCCGAAGGCACGCGTCCTCCCCGACAAATCAAAATTTGAAATGCGTATCATACAAAAAGGCGAACCGATTTTCGGTTCGCCTTTGATGTGTTATGCGCTATTAATTAATACATTCCGCCCATGCCTGCGCCTGCGGGTGCTGCAGGAGCCTCGGGCTCCTTGATGTCAGCTACAACAGACTCTGTTGTGAGGACAACGCTTGCAATAGAAGCGGCGTTCTGGAGAGCAGAGCGTGTAACCTTCTTGGGGTCAACGATTCCGCTTGCGATCATATCAACGTACTTTTCGTTGTATGCATCAAATCCGTAGCCTGCCTTCTTGGAGCTCATGATCTTGTCAACTACAACTGCGCCGTCAAAGCCTGCGTTGGTTGCGATCTGACGAACGGGCTCCTCGAGTCCCTTGAGGACGATCTTGACACCTGTCTTTTCATCGCCGTCAACTGTCTTGAGTACCTTTTCAACTGCGGGGATAACGTTAAGGTAAGCTGTTCCGCCTCCTGCTACGATTCCTTCCTCAACCGCGGCCTTGGTTGCGTTGAGCGCGTCCTCGATGCGGAGCTTCTTCTCCTTCATCTCAGCCTCGGTTGCCGCACCGACCTTGATAACTGCTACACCGCCGGAGAGCTTTGCAAGTCTTTCCTGGAGCTTCTCACGGTCGAAGTCGGAGTTGGTGGTCTCGATTGCTGTCTTGATCTGGTTTACTCTTGCCTTGATCTCAGCGCTGTCACCTGCGCCGTCAACGATGATGGTGTTTTCCTTTGTGATCTTAACCTGACGAGCGCGTCCGAGCATCTCGATGGATGCGTCCTTGAGCTCAAGTCCGATCTCTGAGGAAACTACCTCGCCGCCGGTGAGGATTGCGATATCGCGGAGCATTTCTTTTCTTCTGTCGCCAAAGCCGGGAGCCTTAACTGCAACGCAGGTGAAGGTGCCGCGGAGCTTGTTGAGCACGAGAGTGGTGAGTGCCTCGCCCTCTACGTCCTCTGCGATGATTACGAGCTTTCTGCCAGACTGAACGAGCTGCTCGAGGAGGGGAAGAATATCGTTGATGGTTGCTATCTTCTTGTCGGTGATAAGGATCAGCGCGTCATCGATTACAGGCTCCATCTT
>JAZUBI010000218.1:0-1735 GCA_045638385.1 Eubacteriales bacterium | reverse complement strand
CGCCTTGCCGAGCGGTTTGATGCGAGGCATAAAGGAATTGCCCGAACCGTCGGCAGAGTGGCTGAACTCGAACTTCGGCTTGCCGCCCTCCATTCAAACCTTATAAATTAGATCAGGTCTCGCCCCTCTGCAATAAAATCTATCAAATTAACATGCTTTACCCCATCACGTTTCTGAAGAAGCGTATCAAGCGTGAAAAGATATCGCGGATAATGGTCACTCGCAGCGGACAACGCTCGATACTCTCTTTCTTCGGTATTTCTGTCTGCAATTGTCATGGACACTTGAATGTAAAAATATTCATTTCGTTTTCGCGCTATAAAGTCACACTCCAATGTTCCGATCTGTCCAACACTCATTGAATATCCACAACTTGAAAGATACGTATAGACGATATTCTCAAGCATGGGACCGTAATTTATGCGTCCGTCAACATTGCGGGCAAAATAAATGCCAGTATCGGCAAGATAGAATTTGCTTTCGCCCAAAAGCGATTTCCTGCTTTTCATATCAAAGCGAGGACACTTATACAGTACCCGAGAAGCCTGAAGGATGTCCAGATATCTTTTCAATGTTTCTTTTTTTATTGGGGTCTGCAAAGCAGAACGGAAGTAATTCTCAAGCGACTGAAGATTTATTCGCGAACCAAAGTTATTGACGAGATACGTCATAACCTTGTCAAACACAACCCGGTTTTTGATTTTGCATCGCTTGCGAATGTCTTTTTCGAATATCTGCTCAACAATGTCATTTACATATTTAGCCTTTGCATCTGGATCCAAGAATTCCAAAGCTTTCGGGAACCCGCCACTTGTCAAATACTCATCAAATTCACCGCGCCTATCTCCGATTTTATCGCCACGAAATTCTTTCATTGCGAGAAACTCATCAAACGCAAGGGGGAACATATCCACCTGCACATAGCGTCCTGTCAATTTCGTGACAAGTTCTCCGCTAAGCAGATAGGAATTTGACCCCGTGATGAATATGGAACAATTACCATCTTCTCGGAAAGCATTTATGACGGATTCAAAATCTTTAACATTCTGGACCTCATCAATAAAGATATATTTGAACTCATCGTCACCTATGCGATCCTCTATCACCTTTTCCAACGCATCAGATGTCGTAATATTCTTGAAGCCCCTCTTATCAAGATTAAGGAATATTATATCTTTTTCCGCTACGCCACTATTTTTAAGCTCAAGAGCAACACTTTGCATAATACAGCTCTTTCCACAACGCCGTATACCGGTAATGACCTTTATCAAATCCGAATCGTAAAACGGACGCAACTGTCTCAAATAGAATTCTCTTGGATATATTTTGCGCATATTAACCTCCAACGGCAACCATTATACCAAAAACAAACCGTTAAAGGCAAGTTAAGAGGGGTGGTTTGCCGATAAATATCAAAACCACCCCCTTTAACCCCATAATTAGGGCACTCTCGGCGAACGAGCCGTGATTCGTCACCCAGCGGTAGAGCGCGATGACCCTATCGCGCCGCTAGATTCGCCCCAAACGGTAGAGCGCGATGACCCTATCGCGCCGCACGATTCGCACCCAACGGTAGGGCGGTCGCCCCGCGACCCCCACCCCACCCAATCCGCGCCTCACGGCAATGCCACTTCCACCGTAAAGAACCGGAATGACGTATCGCCGCCGGGCGGTACATCCTGCCATGGATCTGAAAGTTTCGCCTTGCCGAGCGGTTTGATGCGAGGCATAAAGG
>JAZUBI010000217.1:0-3316 GCA_045638385.1 Eubacteriales bacterium | reverse complement strand
GAAGGTGGCACGGCGACAGCCGTGACGGATGAGGTGGTGTCGCGAAGCGACAATTCCCAATTTTACGGCTGCTTTGCAGCCTACACCTCATCAGTCACCAAGTCGGAGGCCAAGCGGGCTTAGGAAGACAGCAACTATTGCAACTCCTTGGCTCACAGAACGACATGGCTACGATCCGACTTCGTTGGATAGATTGTGGTTTACTTGGTCGGAAACCTATGACAGCGCAAAGGTGAAAGGTGTTATATGTGACGATCCCGATGCAGATGAGCTTGTGTGGGGAGAGGAATTTTTTATTGGTGACGGAGTGATGATGAATAAGCCCACCGTTCTCTCAACCGGCGAATGGCTTTTTCCTGTTGCTAAATGGAAGAACGAGTGCAATGCTCACATCCCAATGTCAGACCCGAACGGTCCGGGCTCTTTCGTGTACAAAACATCGGATAACGGCAAGACCTTCAAGCGATTTGGTGGCGCAGACGTGCCTAACCGAACCTATGACGAGCATATGGTGGTCGAGAAGGAAAACGGAATATTGTGGATGCTGGTGCGCCTGAAGAACGGAATCGGAGAGAGCTATTCCTATGACCGAGGAAGAACGTGGAGCCGAGGTCAAAAGACCGATCTTGAGAGTCCCGGCGCAAGATTTCATATAAGAAGACTTAAATCGGGCAGACTTTTGCTTATTAACCATTATGAATTCACTGACAGAAGTAATCTTACCGCCTTTCTTTCGGACGATGACGGAGCAACCTTTCCTTATATGCTGACTATCGATGAGAGGACCGACGTGTCATATCCAGATGCGATGGAGGACAACGACGGCTATATCCATATAGTTTACGACAGGGAAAGGGGAGGCTTTAAAAAATCCCTTGAGGAGGCATATTCGTGCGCCAGAGAGATATTGACAGCAAAGATAACCGAAGAAGACATAATCGCCGGAAAGCTTGTCAGCGAAGGCAGTTTTCTGAAAAATATTGCATCAAAGCTTGATAAACTGGCAGATGAGGATCCCGATCCCTATGTTGCCAATTCGATTAATGACGAGCTTCAATTTGCCCATAATCTTATTTCAAAATCGTGCACGGACATCGTGAGCGCGATATTCGAAAAATACCCTCTTAATTGCGCATCTATTGCAAACTTTGATGCGGAAAAGCTGGATAAATTGATCGAACGGTTCAATGAGAGCGATAATAAGGATGAAAAACTGATCGTAGAAATAATTGAATTTGTAAAAAGCATGCCACAGAAGAAGGTTGAGGCAAGCCCCATTATTATCGCGGCAAAAGCGTATATTGAAAAGCACGTAGCAGAGGAAATATCGGTTGCCGATATAGCGCACGAGCTGAAAATAAGCGTTTATTACCTTGCCCACCTTTTCAAATCAAATACGGGAATAACCGTGACCGAGTTCAAAAACGAATATAGACTTACCGTGGCAAAGCGTCTGCTCGTAAATACCGACAGAAGCATTGCTGACATTGCGACGGAGGTCGGATTCTGCAACTCATCATATTTTTCCGAGGTGTTTGCAAAGAATGAGTCAATCCCGCCAAGCGAGTATAGAAAATACCATAAAAATAACTGACAAAATTCAGGTTATAGGAGAGAGAAATAATCCCGTAAATCAAATATGAATTTAAAGGAGTAAATATGTATCTTTCAATGGATATGGGAACGTCGAGCACGAGACTGTGGCTTTGTGATGGCGAGAAAATAATTGCTCACACGTGCCGGAGATTTGGCGCAGGATACAGAAAACAAAGCGGTTCTGAGGCGTTTTTCGACAAGGTGAATTCCATTATAGATGATCTTCTATCCGGTGTCTCTTTTGAAAGACAAGATATAGAGGGAATGATTATTTCGGGAATGGGTACAAGCGAAATCGGAATATGCGATATTCCGCATATTCAACTGCCGATAGATGAGTATACTCTTGCGCAAAATGTCGTGGAGAGAATCATCCCCGAAATAAATAATTTAAAGCTTTTCTTTGTCCCCGGTGTTAAGCAAGCTCGGAACGGCGAGATTGAGGATATCATGCGCGGCGAGGAGACGGAGATATGTGGAATTATGGATAGTATCGGTGAAATAAAACGTTGTGCCGTAGTTCTTCCGGGAACGCACAACAAAGTTATTAAAATTAACGAGAGCGGACAGATCGAGTGCTTTATGACCGCGATGAGTGGAGAAATCATTGATCTCGTCATTAAAAACAGTATTCTTTCGGGATCAGTGTCACACGATTTTGCCCCTTTGCGTGAATACGTGATTTTGGGCGCAGAGGATGCAGCGAATGTTGGACTAACAAATACGCTCTTCAAAATACGGGTTATGTCAAAGAATGGTGTGGATGTGGATTCACTTTCATCCTATCTCTATGGAGCGGTATTGTCGCAGGATGTTCCGGCAATACTTCGAATAACCGGGGACGTGAAAATATATATTGGCGGAAACGAGAATTTTCGTAAGGTGCTTGCCATTCTCTTGCGTCACAATAATGCAATTGAGCTTTCGGAAGAAATTTCGTCTAGCGCAACAAGACGCGGACTCTCACGGATATATAGTATATACAGATCACTTTCAAAACGTGAGGATGTTATCGCATCAATTGAGAGAGAAAAGCTTATAGCAATTGTCCGCAATCCCGATCTTGATACACTGTTTGATGCAGTAGACGCACTGTATGAGGGTGGAGTGAGAATTCTTGAGGTCACCTTTGACCGGTCTGGCAAAATACCGCATGAAAAAACTGCAGATATAATAGCATCACTGTCCATAAGATATAAAGGAAAAATGCATATTGGAGCGGGAACGGTAACATCCACACAAGAGGTGGATCTGGCACGCTGTTCGGGTGCGGAGTTTATCATCTCACCAAATGCAGATCCCGGGGTGATAAGCCACACACGAAAAAACGGTCTTGTTTCAATTCCGGGGGCGTATACTCCAACCGAGATAACTGCAGCAGCAGATGCGGGAGCGGATTTTATAAAGCTTTTCCCGGCAGATGATGTTAGCTTTAAGTACGTCAAGGCGTTGAAGGCGCCCTTATCAGATGTCAAGCTCCTGGCAGTAGGCGGAGTTAATCATGAAAATGCAAGAAGCTTTATTGAAAATGGATTTTGCGGCATCGGAATTGGCTCGAATCTCTATGATAAAGAGCTTATTTCTCAAGGAAGATTTTCGGAGCTTTCGGATCGAGCAAGAAAATATGTAAATGCATTGAAATAATTGTAAATCGAACGGATAGAATATATCCGTTCGATTTTTGTATTGTTTCTTCAAATCAGGATAAAATATTAAAAAT
>JAZUBI010000216.1:0-8042 GCA_045638385.1 Eubacteriales bacterium | reverse complement strand
ATTTTTAAATAAGCGGCGGGAGGCGTGGGGTTCCCCGAAGTGAGCCTGCGAGCTTTGGGGGTTCCGAGCTTGCCCCCGCCCTACGGTGTGTGCAACTCCCCGACAAATCAAAATTTGAAATATCGACAGTTATATTTTAGCGTAAATATCGCTAAGATATTTGGTTGCAGTCTTAATGCCGTAATCAAGAGGCTCTTTATGACAGATCTCGAGCGAATATATACCGTCGTAGTTTGCGTTCTTTAAAATCTTCAGGCATTTTTCCATATTGATGATTCCGTCTCCGACAACCGAGTTGATCGCCCAGCCGTATTTCGCCTTTCCCCAGCCGTCACCGGGGCAGTTGGGGCACTCATCAAAGGTTTTGAAATGATAATCCTTGACGTGAACGTGCTTGACGTCATCAATATATGCCGCGATAAAGTCCTCGGGCTTCTCGCCTGCGTAAAGTATGTTTCCGAAATCCGCGCAAACGCCGACGTTTGAGCAACGTTTTTTCATTTCGTTAAAGAAGATTCCAAAATGCTCGATGCCGTTTATGTATCTTCCTTGCTCCTCGTAGAGGACTGTAATTCCGTGCTTTTCTGCGTGATTTGCAATTTTTTCCGCAACGTCGAGCGTGTAGGGAAGCCTTTGCTCGAAATCCATTGGATCTATCGGCAAATGAAGCTGCGGAATGAGTGTATGGTGGAAAAAGGGAGATCCCAAGGCCTTTGCTATCTCAATTCGCGTGAGCGCGGCGGGTATCTCGTCCTTATCGTAGACGTCGCAGTAAGCGGAGTAGCAGGAGACGCTGATGTCCTCTTTTTTAAACGCCTCGCGGAGCTTTTCGGCGACTCTTACATTTCCGACAAGATCCTTTGACGGATCCTTTCCCGAGAATATAAATTCTACACTGCAAAGCCCATGCTCCTTAAGGTAGGCTATGGTGTTCGTAATGCTCTGGTCGCGGAGCATCTCGCAAAATCCGTAATACATTGCGAATTTCATACTTTTACCTCTGATTTACTGTAATTTCGCCTCGTTAAGCTCGCGGCGGATAAGACGCATAGCGCTGATCGCCTCAGAGAGCGGTACGGGGCTCTTCCTTCTGCCATCGAGTATTGCATCCGCAAAGCAGTTAAGCTCACGGTTAAAGTCGCCGTAGCTCTTAACATTGATTCCAAGATCGCGCATCTCGGTCACCTCAAGCTCGGGGGTGAAGGCTTCGCCCTCTTCGGGGTAGACGGTGAGAGGTCTGTCTGAGGAGTAGATCAAGGTAGCCTTTTCAAATCGTATGCGAGCGCCCTTGTTAAAGGGCATGGAGAGGGGATAATCCCACGAGCACTCAGCCGATATGACCACATCGCCGAAGCGATAGCTTGCCCAAACGTGATCGACAGTTCCGTCTGCACGCTTGTGCACGGTGGAGCTGAGCCCATCGGGGTCTCCGCCCATGATATGACGCACAAAATCAACGTCATGGATGTGCAGATCCATTGCCATTCCGCCTGTTTTGGCAGGGTTGTTGTGGTCTACCACCCAAGCGGGATCGGGGCTTACACGGTGGAAATTCGCCGTAACGATTTTTCCGTATATTCCGGTGTCGACAAGTCTTTTGATATATCTGCTCTCCGGTGTAAATCTGGTAACGTGCGCTACGTGAATTGTAGCACCGGTTTCCTTTTGCGCTTTGAGCAAAAGCTCTGACTCCTCATCGTAAAGGCAGATAGGCTTTTCGACGATCACGTGTTTGACGTGCTTTGCAGCGTGTACTGCAAACACCGTATGGGTAACGGTGGGGGTGCAAATATCCACGACGTCAAGATCTTCTTTTTCCATCATATCATAGGCATCGGTATAGAATTTTGCGCCAAGTTTGTCGGCAAATCTCTGCCATTTGTCCTGATTAAGATCTGCAACGGCAACGAGCTCTGCCTTGTCGGTCATCTCGCTCCATACGGTAGCGTGCACCGATCCCATTCCGCCACAGCCTATAAGTCCGACTCTGAGCATATTTACTCCTTATACAGTTGCAAAGAGAGATTCAAGATATGCGGTAGTGTCCATGATATCCTGATTTCTGTTGTCACTTGCGGTCTCGTGCTCGATGGTAAGAGCGCCGTCGTAGCCGTGATCCTTGAGTATCTTAATAAGAGCAGGGTAGTCTACCTCTCCGGTTCCCACAACTCTTACCTGCTTGCCTCCGGGAGCCGTTCCCTTGGGGTATGTGCCGTCCTTTGCGTGGAAGCCGTATACGTAGGGAGCCAAGAGCTCAAGCGCGTTCTTGGCATTTGCTCTTCCGCTTGTAGTGATATTCGAGGGGTCGAAGTTGATACCGATGTTATCCTCGCCAATTTCAAGGAACATCTGCGTCATGGTTACGGGGATGAGCTCTCCGGTCTCAAAGATAAATCTCTGACCGTATTTTTTGATCTCGCGGCAGATGTGTCTTATAGCATCTACAACTGCTATGTGAGTTTCATCAAAGGGGTTGTCCGGAACGTAGCCGGGGTGTGTGATTATAGTCTTTACACCGATCTCATTTGCGAACCACGCGCCCTTTAAGATGTCCTCGACTCTCTGCGCGCGTGTCTCTGCGGGAACAAGACCAACCGTTCTGTACTTTTCGGGATAGCTCCAAATTACCTTACCGCTCCATCCGCACCATACACCCGTGACCTCAAAATCGAAATCACGGCAAGCGCGCTTGACCTCTGCTACGGTGTCCTCGTTATAGAGAGACATATCCCAAATAAGAAGCTGTCCGTTATGAAGACCCAATTCACGGACGTTCTTTTTGATCGCCTCATAGGGATCCTTT
Source organism: Eubacteriales bacterium (assembly GCA_045638385.1). Taxonomy (GTDB): domain Bacteria; phylum Bacillota; class Clostridia; order Oscillospirales; family CAG-272; genus SVTX01. Next base: position 5,239 of record JAZUBI010000216.1, on the reverse strand, counting down.
TCGATGTGTATTGCTATTCCAACCTTCATTTTCGTTAAACCTTTCTGTTTTTATTAAAGCTGTGTTCCGAAGAGCTCTCTGATAAATTCCTCGTCAGGCTGTCTGCCGTACTCGGAGAGCATGAATGCCTCTGCAAAGCGCACCTTGCTTCCTGCCTCTTCGCCGTACTTTGCAATAAGCTCCTTGCGGAAGCGAGCGGCGGTCTGCGCAAAGCGAACTGCGTAGCCTCTCTGAAGTGCGTTTATCTCCTCGTCGGTGTAATCCTTGTTCATATCCATACCGAGGAGCCACTCGCGGCGGACCTTCTCGTCGTTTTCAACAGTGTAGATGCCGTGACCGTTGTATGCAAGCCACTCGTAGATCTGGCTCTCGTTGAGGTGTGCCATGTGGAGCTTTTCCTCGATAACGCTGTCAATGCTCATAACAAAGCTGCCCTCGAAGGGAGGATACTTGAATCTGTCCTCGTTATACATGATAACGGGCATCTGCTCCATATAGGGAGAATCGGGGCAGGTGTGGGGAACTGTGAGTATGTAGGATGCATCCTGAACGAGCTGTGCGGACGCGCGATGGTCTGCGTGGTAGTCGTTCGTTCTGTGGCAGATGAGAAGATCGGGAGCGAAATCGCGGATATAGCGAATAGTTCTGTAACGAAGCTCGAGGTCTGCCATAAGTGTGCAGTCGTCAACGTCGCTCCAGATATCGTAATGAAGTCCTGCGAACTCTGCAACAGCCGCGGATTCCTTAGCGCGTCTTGCGCTGGTCTCCTCGGGTGTCATAAAGTGGTGTCCGCCGCATCCGTTGCACATGCTGAGGAAGCGAACCTCGTGTCCTGCCTTGATCCATTTGTAAGCCATACCGCCCACGCGGAATTCGTTATCGTCCTGATGAGCGCCTATTGAAAGAATTTTCATGATATAATCTCCTTTAATGTATTGACAATCAGTCATTTATATTGTATCATTGTTTTATAAACAATGCAATACTTATATTGCCGAAAATTTTAACTATTTTGCTTTATTGGAGAAAAAATGGAAAGATACGAGCATCATGCGGATATTACGCAGAACAAGCTATGCCCGTTTAAGCTCCGTCACGTTCAGTGTGTGGAGGACGTTTTTAATTGGCATAAAAATATTGAGATCATATTGGTGACGGACGGAGAGGGCTTTATTCACCACGGAACAGACGAAATCCCCCTTAAAAAGGGCGATATTTCGCTGATAAGCTCAAACGTTATGCACCGTCTTTACTCATCCGGTGAATTTAAGTTCTATTATTTCATAGTTGACGAGAGATTCTGGAGCGAGAACGGAATAGAGATTTCAAAGTATCTCTTTGAACCAAAGGTGCATGACGAGGAGCTTAATGCGCTCTATCTTGCTATGGCGGAGAGATATGATAGGAGAGGAATCGGAGATGACGAGATCGCTGTGCCTCTTCTTCGCGCCTCGGTATTGAATTTCCTTTGCCATATCTTGCTACACTATGCCAAGCCTATAAAGGAGGGGGATGCCGCAAGCGCGTCTGATGAATATATCAAGCGCGCGGTGACATATCTCGGAGTGAATTATACCAAGAACGTTACTCTTGAGACTATTTCGTCATTTTGCGGCGTGAGCAAATTCCATTTGGCAAGAGAATTTAAAAATCACACGGGGCAAACCGTGTTCTCATATCTGAATATGTTAAGATGCAAAAAGGCTACAATGATGCTATCGGAGGGTAAGAGTGTGACCGAGACCGCATACGCCTGCGGATATGAGTCACTCTCATATTTTTCAAGGGTCTACCGCAAGAGAATGGGAGTCTCGCCGTCAAGCATAAAGCCATAATGAAGCTATTTTGACATATTTTAAAATAAAATTGACAAATAAGCAAAATACATTGACAAGCAAATTGTTTTAGTGTATCATTTTCATAACGTAATAACCGCTTTGAATGCGGTTTATGATGAGGAGGCTTTGATATGGGAATCTTGACTTACAAGGGTAAGAGCTTTTATATGGACGGCGAGAAATTCGTCGTTATATCCGGCGCGATGCACTATTTCCGCATTCCGCGCGAATATTGGCATGACAGACTTTTAAAGCTCCGCGAGTGCGGCTTTAACTGCGTTGAGACCTACACCTGCTGGAATCTTCACGAAAGGCGCGAGGGAGAGTTCGATTTTTCGGGAATGCTTGATATAGTCGAGTATGTCAAGGAGGCGGAAAAGGTAGGACTTTACGTTATTCTCCGTCCGGGTCCGTACATATGCGCCGAGTGGGAGCTTGGAGGCTTGCCCTCATGGCTTCTCAATTACGAGGATATGGATCTCCGTTGCAACGATCCCGTATATATTTCAAAGGTAAAGCGCTATTATGACGAGCTGCTTGAGCGCTTGCGCCCTCATTTCGCGTCAAACGGCGGAAATATCGTTATGCTCCAGGTCGAGAACGAGTACGGAAGCTACGGAGACGATAAGGATTACCTCCGCGCGATACTCAATATATACAAGGAAAAGGGAATTGACTGTCTCTTCTTTACGTCGGACGGACCGAGCTATTCCATGTACAGTGGCGGCACGCTTGACGAGTGTCTCTGCGTTGGAAATTTCGGATCAAACCCCGCATACGCGCAAGCGATCACGGAAAAATTCCGCCCCGATCAGCCCTTTATGTGCGGAGAGTATTGGTGCGGATGGTTCGACCATTGGGGCGAGGTGCACCACGTCAGAGCTCCTGAGGATATAACGGGAGAGTTCAAGCAGTTCCTCCAAAACGATTGGTCGATCAACGTATACATGTTCCACGGCGGCACTAACTTCAATTTCTGGAACGGAGCGAACCACGGCGGAAAATACCAGCCCACGATAACGAGCTACGACTACAATGCGCCCCTTAACGAGGCGGGTGACAGAACGCCTGCTTACTATATGTTCAGAGACGCTATGGTAGAGAAGTACGGAGACAAGGTTCCTCCGCTTACCGCAAAGGAGACTCCCAAGGCGGCATACGGTAAGGTCGAGATGGTCGAGGAGGCTAAGCTTTTCGACAACCTTTCAAGACTTTCCGCTCCCATTCATTCTTTAGCACCACTTTCTATGGAAAATGCAGGACAGGACTTTGGATATATTCTTTACAGCTATACTATCAAGGGTCCCCGTTCGGGCGGCGATTGGAAGCTTTGGATAGACAAGGTTGCTGACCGTGCGCAGATATTCATTGACGGCGAGTATAAGGGAACCTACGAGCGTTGGGTTCCGGTTAGCAAGGAGGATGCCATAGTTGAGCCAGCCCTTGGATTTGGTGAGACCGCAAAGCTCGATATTCTCGTTGAGAACATGGGTAGAGTTAATTACGGCCCTATGCTCCGCGACAAAAAGGGAGCATTCGGAGTTCACTTTGGCAATCAGCACCACTTCGGCTGGGATAACTACCCATTGCCCATGGATAATCTCGACGTGCTTGAATACAAGCCGATAAAGAAGGGCGAGAAGACAGGCCCCATATTCCTTCGCGGATATCTTGATATCGATGGAGAGGTGGCTGACACCTTCATTCGTCTTGATGGATTCAAGAAGGGATTTGTCGTTGTAAACGGATTTAATATCGGTAGATATTACAATATTGCAGGCCCTCAGAGAACTCTCTACGTTCCCGCTCCCATGCTTAAGAGCGGCAAGAATGAGATAGTGATATTTGAGTCTGACGGAGCAGACACCATTGAGGTGGAATTTTTTGACAAGCCCGATCTCGGATAAATAAAAAAGAGGAGAAGCCAATGGCGCGTTCTCTTAAGGACAGTTTTTGAACTTAAAAATAATATCTTGTTTACCGATAAAAATGACAGAGAACACTTTACATTCTCTGTCATTTTTTGACTATTTTGGAGTATTATCTTTACTTGTAGCAATATTTTCTTTTTTGATTTGAACATCAAACTCGGGAAAACAAAGCAAAAAGTAATCACACTCGTCGCAACAACACTCAAAACCTTGCTCGCCGTTACCAAGACAAACGGTAGGGTTTCCCAGCGTAAGCTCAATACCGGTAATGTCCGTGATCTTTTCTTGAATGTTCTTGTTCATATATCCCCCATCAGCATATAAAAAGGTGCGCAACCGAAGCTACGCACCGAAAAACGCAAACTTCGATTGCTGCTACACAAAACCAGATAAACGGGATAATGGTATCCGACATACTACCTGTTGAAATTTGCGCTTTTACCAAATTCAAAAGTAGTATGCCTAAAAAAGGGTATAATATCCCCTATAAAAATAGAAAGACCATTAGCCCAAAAAGTTTATTCGGTTTTGTGTAGCAAGTTTATTATACCACAATTTTTGCGCTTTGTAAATATATTTCGTGAAATTTATAAAATCACCTTCCGGGAGGTAAAAAGAGCCTCCCTTGTGCAAAGGGAGGTGGCACGGCTTGCCGTGACGGAGGGATTGTAAAAGATAGTTGAAAGTAAAAACAATCCCTCAGCCGCCTTCGGCGTCAGCTCCCTTTGCACAAGGGAGCCTTTTCTTTTGTTCATCTATGACTTGTCAATTTTCCTGACAAGCACTGCTTTTGTGGACACAAAAGCAAAATACGGCATACCTCTTTCGAGATATGCCGTATTTTTGAAAACTGTCCTTTAGAGTGACGATCTAATGCTTTTCCTCTTTTTATTCAAACGTTATATCGTTGAACGCGGTGCTGTCAAGCGAGCGGATCTTGTCAAACGGGATCTTTCTCTTGTCCATAAAGATCACGCAGCTTTCGTTGGTGTCTATCATTTTTAGATATCCGTAAACGGTATCGTATCTGCCGCCCGATTTTCTTTCGTCGGGGATAAAATACGTTATCTCAACGTATGGGTGAGCGTTGGATATGTCATTGAGAAGCCGCAGCTTGCGGTCGAGCAGGGCGGTGCCTTCATCGTTCTCCCCATCCTCCGCGTCTGTTTGACGCACAGTTTCCGCTATTACTCCGTCATAGCCAGTTAATGCCGCAAAAGGCGCAAATTGTGCCGCTCTGTCGGATATCGGCATCCTCTGCCTCGTTGGTGATGTGTGATGGGATAAATTTATTATGTCGTCGTATTTATTCATGGGTTTTACCTTTTATATTTAAATTGCAATTTATCGAATAGTTCGCCACGATAAAACGAAAGGCTTCCCCCTGGGGGGAAGCTGTCGCAGGGCGACTGATGAGGGGTTATTGTGCAAGGGCTTTTACCCCTCATCCGTCGGCTACGCCGCCACCTT
>JAZUBI010000215.1:0-23138 GCA_045638385.1 Eubacteriales bacterium | reverse complement strand
CATATTTTGAGATGAATTTGCAACATTGAAATCATGTTCGGTCAATCGATCTGCGGGAGGAGCAAGCACCTCCCCTACGGATTTAGAACCGTTTATTGTATTAGTTTGAGTGAAGCTTGGTATCGTAATTTCAGAAAGAATTTTCATTCTGTTACGTGTGCAGATCGTTATAAAATATGCACCCGTGGTGCTGTAATCGAAATACTGAAGTCTTGTAGATCTTCTTTTCGGTTTGGTGTTATCCATAATTTTTTCGATTATTCCAGGTCGTTTACAAGCTCTTTGAAGTGGTTGCCGCGGTGAGCGAAATCCTTGAAGTGATCGAAGCTTGCGCAGGCGGGAGACAAAAGAACTACATCACCGGCGGTGGCAAGTGATGCGGCGGTCTTTACCGCCTCGTCAAAATCGGGGATATGTCGCACGGTGAGCGTGCTTGTGTCATACAGGGGGCATTTTTCGATCTCAGCAAGTATCTTCTGCGCGGCATCACCCGTGAGGATCACCGCCTTTGTCTTTCCACAGAGATCACGCGCGAGAGTATCAAATTCAACTCCCTTTTCCGAGCCTCCGCATATGATTATCGGCTTTACATTGAGCGCCGAGAGCGCAGCGGCGGTGCGTGTGGGTGATGAATCTATTGAGCTGTTATAGAATTTTACTCCGCCCATTTCACGGACAAGCTCAAGTCTATGCTCTACTCCGCCGAAGCTTTTTGCAATCTCTCCAACAGTTTGCACAGATACATACCCTGCGGTCAGCGCGATAGCTGACATATAATTTTCTACGTTATGTCTGCCCGGAAGGAGTATGTCAGAGGTCTTGATTATTTCCTCTCGCACATCGCCTCTGTCGAGGTATATCACTCCGTCATCCTCATAGATGGCTTTTGCATTATCCTTGAAAAACGGAACTATCTCCGAATACGAGCTCTTTTTTGAAGAAAAATAGGTCACGGGAATATCGCAATTCTTTGCTATCTCGCATGTTACATCATTTTCCCTATTCAAGACGACCTCATCCGCGCCACGGTTCCAATATATATTGCATTTTGCGCTGATGTACTCATCCATATCGACATGCCAATTAAGGTGGTTTGGCGTTACGTTTGTTATAAGTGCGCGGCTTGGCGACTTTTTCATCGTCATAAGCTGAAAGCTTGAAAGCTCGACTATCGCGACGTCATTTTCATTCATCTCAAAGACGAGGGGCAAAAGCGGCGCACCGATATTTCCTCCGACGTACGCGTGTCTTCCCTTTCCCTCTTTTTTAAACTCGGTCTCTAAAAAGAGGTGGGTTAGCGTTGTTGTGGTGGTCTTTCCGTCTGAGCCCGTAATACCCATTATCTTACACGGACAGATGTCAAAGAAAAGCTCCATTTCGCTTGAAAGCTCCGCTCCCTTTTGCATAGCGGCTTTGATTTGGGGAAGATCGGGACGGATTCCGGGAGAGCGGAAGATATAGTCTCCGTCAAGCCCACCGTCAAGGTAGTCATCTCCGATCTTGAAGACAACTCCTCTTGCACAGAACACAGGATATTGTTCATCGTCATAAACCTTTGCGCTTTTATCATGAACGAAAACCGTGGCTCCCGCATCCAATAGGATTGAGACGAGAGGCTTATTCGATCTTGCAAATCCGAGAACTCGGCATAGCTTTCCTTCAAAGCGTTCCTTGAGTGTTTCTTTTATATACAAGGCAGACCTCCGCATATTACATACTTTTACTTATACATTATATAATATTTATTGCAAAGTTGCAAGCAAATTGCAAAATATTTACGAAAAAACATATATTTTTTGAAAAAAATTTAAAAAAGGCACAAAATCCCCTTTTCAAATCTCCTTTTTTATGGTAAAATAAAAGGGATAGATGTGTTTTTGAAAGGATGGCAGACAGAATTATGCCCCAGAACGATACTAACAAAAAGCCACAGCAATACGATGACCGAAGCATACGCGCTCTTAAGGGTGCTGACCGCGTGCGCAAGCGCCCTGCGGTAATCTTCGGCTCTGACGGTCTTGAAGGCTGTGAGCATTCATATTTTGAGATACTCTCAAACTCGGTCGACGAGGCGAGAGAGGGTCACGGCAACGAGATACTTACAGTTCTCTACCGCGACCATTCAATTAAGGTTGACGACCACGGACGCGGAGTCCCGCTCGGATACAACAAAAAAGAGGATCGCTGGAACTGGGATCTTATTTACTGCGAGCTCTATGCGGGCGGTAAGTACGATAACAACAACGGCTCTTCCGCTTACGAGTATTCTCTCGGTCTTAACGGTCTTGGCGCCTGCGCTACGCAGTACTCCTCCGAGTTTATGGACGTTTATTCCTACGACGGAAAGATGGAGCGCCACATCGCCTTTAAAAAGGGTGAGCCTGTAACAGGTGTTCTTGAGGAGCGCGAGCTTGAAAAGAAAGAAAAGCGCACAGGCACCGTGATCCACTGGAGACCCGACAAGGCGGTATTTACCGACATCAACATAACTCCCGAGCGCATACGCGAGATACTTCACCGACAGGCGGTGGTAAACGCCGGTATATCCTTTGTTTTCAGATATGAAAACGAGGATAAAAAGGGATTTACCGAGGAGAAGTTCCTTTATGAGAACGGAATCTCCGACTACATCAAGGAAAAGGTAGGAGATAGCGCAAAGACAGAGCCTATCCTCTGGCATCTCGAGACTCAGGGACGCGACCGCGACGACAAGGACGAATACAAGCTCAAGGCTGACTTCTCCTTCTGCACCTCCAACAACGTTTCCATGCTCGAATATTATCACAACTCGAGCTTTCTTGAGCACGGCGGCTCGCCCGACCGCGCAGTCAAGAGCGCATTTACCTTTGCTATTGACAAATACCTTAAAAACAGCGGAAAATACAATAAGAACGAGGCGAAGATAACCTTTGCCGACGTTGCGGATTCGCTTGTCCTCGTTTCTAACAGCTTCTCGACGATGACATCCTACGAGAACCAGACAAAAAAGGCTATTACAAACACCTTTATTTACGAGGCGATGAACGATTTTCTCCGCTACAATCTCGATATTTACTTCATTGAGCACCCCATTGAGGCCGAGATCATGGCAAATCAGGTGCTTGTCAACAAGCGCAGCCGCGAAAGCGCCGAAAGCGCGAGAATCAGCATCAAAAAGAAGCTGACCGGTACTATCGATATTGCAAACCGCGTTGAAAAGTTTGTAAACTGCCGCTCCAAGGACCCCAATGTGCGCGAGCTTTATATCGTTGAGGGTGATTCGGCTTTGACATCGTGTAAATTGGGAAGAAGCGCCGAAATGCAGGCGATAATCCCTGTTCGCGGTAAGACTCTTAACTGTCTTAAGGCTGATTACGCGAGAATATTCAAGAGCGAGATCATCACCGACCTTCTTAAGGTAATAGGCTGTGGAGTTGAGATAGACGGAAAGGTCAAGGGCGATATTTCCCCCTTCGATCTTGACAACCTCCGCTGGTCAAAGATAATTATCTGTACCGATGCCGATGAGGACGGATTCCAGATAAGAACTCTTCTCCTTACGATGTTCTACCGCTTGCTCCCAACTCTTATCAAGGAGCAGAGGGTATTTATTGCGGAAACTCCTCTCTTTGAAATTACCGTTAAGGACAAGGGCAAGGAGCAGACCTTCTTCGCTTATGATGAGTTTGAAAAGGCTGATATTCTTAAGGAGATCGGCAACAAGAAATATTCTATCCAGAGATCCAAGGGTCTTGGTGAGAACGAGCCCGAAATGATGTGGCAGACGACCATGAACCCCGAAACACGCCGTCTTATCGCGGTAACTCCTACCGACGAGAGGGCGACCGAGGAGATGTTTGATACGCTTCTTGGAGATAATCTTCCTGCGCGTAAGGCATTTATCGCCGCGCACGGCAAGGAATATATGAAGGATCTTGACGTATAATTTTTAAAAATTCTTGCCCACCTCAAAAAAGAGGTGGGCATTTTTTCTTTATATCTTTTCTGCGAAAATTGCAACGAAATGCTCGAAGAGCGGTAATGCTTTTCCGTTTTCAAAGTCAAAGGCTTTGCCGTCCGATATGGCGCGTGTTATCTTCATGTTTTCGGGAATGTCCCACTCGACCGATGATATATTCTGCTCAACGCCGTAATTTCGGATGAGGAGAAGCTTTTTCTCGCAACACTCATACACGTCACAGCTTGTAAACTGATGTCTGTCCGACATGCCGACGTAGCTGTTATGAAATTCGACCGAGGTATTGAGTTCTTCCTTCGTGAAAAATTCCTTTACCCAGCTTGCAAGTGAAAAATCACGGTACAAACTGAATCTTCCTATCTCGTCGGAAATTCCTATATAGAGCACGTTTCCAAGCCTTGTGACCGCGCTTTTTCCGTCGTTATAGCGTAGTATGCACTCGCCATTTTCCTCAAAATAATGCTTTCCGTCAAGGGGCAGGTGGAAAAGGGTGCCGTTATAATTGTACGAGCTCTCGCTCACAACACATCTTGCGCTTGACGGTTTCGTGCTTATCCCTGCCATTCGCTCGATTTCATCCGAGCATTTTCCTATAAGTATGAGTCTTCCTCCGCGCCCAAGGTATTTTTCAAGCTTTTTGAGATCATCAGGTGAAATGCGACGAACCGTGTCCATTATGATCGCCTTTTGATCCTTCGGGTCTTCGGGTATTCGCGCGATCACGCTCACGGGTATTGCCGCGGCGTTGAAAAGCTCATGAAGACCGAATATATGCTCGGTAGCGTAGCTTGAATACATATAATCGCTGTTGAGCTCCTCAGGATAGTATATTGCGCAATCTGATCTGTGCTTTGTATCCTTGATCATTTCTTTTAGCATATCAAGATAGCTCATGCTCTTAATCATAGCCTCTCGGCGTGCGCTCACCGTATGCTTTTCGCTATACACCTGATATACGGGTGCTGACGGATTGAGTTCACTTTTCCAGAGCGGTAGCTCCTCTGCCATAAAGCCGTAGCAGAAAAAGGATACTCCGTACGGCGTTACGGTTGACAATATGCTGTCAACTATTCTTTTGGGCGTGGTATCGGGTAGTCTGCCCGCCGCCATTTCATGATAAAAATGCGTATCCGCCATACACGGTATGCCGTTTGAATTCGCCATGAGATATTCGGCTTCAAGCTTGAAAAAATAGGGGTTCGGGTAAAGCGGCGGGTGGAGCTGCATATTGAGCATGTCAAGCTCCTCGACCTTATTCATTACGGCAATATTGCGGTTGGGATGGACGTATGAGGGCTGAAAGAAACTGTCCTCGCTTATCTTATCAACCGGGTAGTGCATCAAAGCTATATCGTACTTCTCTTTTATGTGTCGGGCGAGCGCACGGTACATTTTCAGAAATTGATCTTCCAGAAATCTGAATACGCGATCCTCAAGCTCGCTATCCTCCGCTATTACGCTGATAGGTGGAAGATCTGTGCCGAATTTCTTTTTGTAGGCTTCTCTTGTGTATTTATCGTATGAAATATTTACTCCGTTTTCACATGGCATGCAGACTGCGCGACAGCTCTTGTGATGTGCAAACCGATCCAGCAGATCGTCGTATTTCGCCTTGAAATATTCCAGAGTCACGGGGCATGACGGTGTGAGTCCAATGCGTCCATATCTTCTCGTACTTCCGTCCTCATCGGTGAGCATACCGTCCTTGTGAGCGAGCATAAATTCATCGTGCATTACTCCCGCCTCTGCCATATATGTCATCCCCACCGCATCTGCCGCGGCAAAACACTCTTCTATGGGATCACGCTCTTCATTTTTCCAATAGCTGCTTCGCGGAAATTTATCGCTCTTCCAAAGCACTCCGTCAAAGCAATTCCAAGTTTCAAGCCATGCGGCGAAGTCAAAATGAAGATTTTGCTTCATATCCTCAAAGCTTTTTTGAGCGTAGCCCTCCGGAAAGTTTTCGGGTGTTCTTATGAGAAAAAGTGCGCCCTTGTTGAAGTCTTTAAAATCAAATTCCGTTTTGTTGCTCATATTCCCGCTTCCTTTATGAAGAGATTGGTGTTGAACGTAATATTCGTAATGGCCTTACCGACCACAACCGCGTGCGCTCCCGCCTTTATCGCCTCTCTGAAAAGTGCGGGGCTATTATATCTTCCCTCTGCAATAATAGGGGCGCTTATGCTTGCGCTCAGCCTTTTAACAAGCTCAAGATCGGGGTCATCGGTAAAGGGTGAATAATCGGTATACCCGCTAAGGGTAGTGGAGATGATATCCGCGCCCATACGAGCGGCGGCTATTCCTTCCTCATAAGTCGCGATATCCGCCATAACGATAACATCCAGCTCCTCTTTCACTCGGCGGATAAGCTCGCCTAAATCCGTACCGTCGGGTCGGTGACGTAACGTTGCGTCAAGCGCTATTATCTCAACACCGAGATCGGCTATCTCCTTTGCATGCGCAAAATCGGGCGTTATGTACGGAACGGTCGAAGAGGGCTCGGTCTTATTGATACCAATTATCGGTATGCTTACTCTTCTTTTGATCGCGCTTATGTCTCTGACTCCATCCGCGCGTATTGCCACCGCTCCGCCAAGCTCTGCCGCCTGTGCCATTGCCGCCATGATTTCAGGATCACGGAGAGGATTCCCGGGACGCGCCTGGCAAGATACGATGAGACCGTTTTTTATACTTTCGATTATTTCCTGATTGTTCATTTTTTTATTTCCTTTCACTATTTGTTGTTATTCAAGACACGGTAAAAAACATCATTATCCACTATCTCGCCATTCATCTCAAGAACAGCTATTTTCGCGGAAACCGAAGGCGAAAATGCGGAATTGTATACAATATTGGCTCTGCTTTTCTTTTTAAGCTCTTCCCTGCATTTGTCAAGCAAAAGAGGTTTGTTTGCAAAAAATCCGCCACAAAGCAAAACTTGAGTATCGCTTTTGCCGTCGCTTGTAAGATACGCCATTTCCGCTATCTCACGCGCTGCCATAGAATAGAGCTTTACCGCCTGCGCGTCGCCCCTTTCCCACAGCTCGTAGATTTTTGGTGCAAATGATGCAAGGGTCCTTCTGTCCAGCGCTGTGGCGCGTGATTTAAGCACCATCCTATCCTTAAAGTGAGTGATATCCAAGCCGTCTGACAAAAATGCAAATATCTCGCGAAGTCCATGCGAGGAATCAAATCCGTCTACATCTCTGAGATAGAGCCGCAAGGCGTCCTGCCCCATTCCGCCTCCCGAGCCTCCGTCACCGTAAACGGGTCCCCACCCGCCGCAGTATTTTCGTCCGTTTGCGGTATCTCCTACCGCTACACTACCCGTTCCGCACATCACAACCGAAGAACAGCCCATGTACGCCGCCGCTCGCAATATTGCATCTCCACAAGCCTCGCGCTCAACCCTTATCGGAATATTGGGAAAATACTTTTCGAGCGATGCTTCGACCTCTCGCGTATTCGGTCCACCGAGCGAAAGAAATATAGCACTCGGCAAAGCAACATCCTTGATTTCCTTCGCAGCAAGCGCGATAGTTTCATCTATGGGCAACACGCCTTCCCTGATTGCTCCAAGGCCTGCCGTTTTCATCTCACGAAGCGTGGCTCCGTTTTCATCGATCATAGACCAGAGTGTTTTACTTCCTCCCGAATCGGCGGCAAGATAAATTCTTTTATTCAAGATAATAATCCTCCACTCATCTATTGTTTGTTTTTATTTTACATCATATCGGAGACGTTTACAAGAAACAAAATACGCGAAAAATATAAAAAAATACACTTTTTAATGACCATATTGACAATATTATGCAAAAAGGTTATAATAAATCCATCACACGATGTTTGGAGGATATTATGGAGACCTTCCCAATACCGCGCGTTTTACAGTGCGCAAGATATATTAATTCACCGTCGCGCCGCGACGAAAGGCAGGTCAAGGATTACGAGTTTGATCTTTATCTTGGCGGCGAGCGAGACGTTTTCGTTGAGGGTGAGCATTATCATCTATCCGAGGGGTACATGTATTTCAAGCGCCCCGGCGAGGTCGTCGCAGGATTGGGTGATTATAACATGTATATGATAACTCTCGATTTTTGGGATAGCCCTGCGCTCTTTCCTGCCTTGTACTACCGCAACCGTGACGGCGAGCCTCAAAGGATATATGAGCTTGACCGACTATGCGAGCTTCCGAACGTGTTTTTTGCTTATCACTCAAAGGATATGATAGAGCTTTACGAGAAGATCATATCATGCACGTATCCTGCGGGAGATGACCCTGAGCTTGAAAAAAATTATGTTGAGGAGCTTCTTTTTCTGATATTTGCCGATGCGGCAAGATACAAACGCGAAAAGACAGAGGATAACTTATACACGGGTGCCGAGCATATTAAACGAGTCTGCGCCTATATAGTCAGACATTATGCAGAGGATATAACCATCGATATGATAGCCGAGCACGTCGCTCTTAATAAAAACTATCTTATCAGACTGTTCAAAAAGGAGGTCGGCACCACGCCGATGAAATATCTCCTTGAAACCCGTCTGTCTTATGCTCGCACTCTGCTTTTACAGACCGATGAAACAGTTTCGGGCATTGCAGAAAGGTGCGGATTTAACACCTCGTCATATTTTATAAAGTGCTTTAAGGACCGTTTTTCCGAAAGTCCTTTATCATACAAGCAATCGATGCTTGAAAAAAGTGACGGTAAAACTTAAAAATTCAGTTCGTCGGGTAAAATAAAGCTTATGCTTACTTGACTTTTAGTTGCAGATAATATATAATAAATCTGACGGTAACTTTTCTTTTGAAAGGATGTATAAAGCAATGAGTGTTTACAAGATAAGATACGGCACGCCCGAGGAGATAGTGCCCTCCAGATTTGCGCCTGCGCCCAAGTGCGAGGTAATTGAGGGTATGCCCGAGGGTGCCGAGGATATGATATTTTCGACCTCGAAAAGAGGCGTAGAGGTACTTATTCCCACACCTGCCGATGCGGGAATTTACGGCTTTGGTCTTCAGCTCAAGCGCGTTCAGCACAGAGGAAGAAAGAGGATGATACGCCCCAATGCAGACCCATCGGGCGACACGGGTGACACACATGCTCCCGTTCCCTTCTTCGTTACTGATAAGGGCTTTGGCGTTTACATTGATACTGCACGCTACGCGAGCTTTTACTGCGGTCGCGAGCTTCGTCCCGAATCGGCTGTCGCTGTTGACGGCTCGGGCGATGACAATGCTCCGAACGTTGAGGGAAAGGATGCTTCTAACATATTCGACACGCTTTACGAGGTACGCAAGAGCGGAAATAACAGCTTTGTAACGGTTGAGATCCCGCTTGCAGAGGGTATTGACGTTTATTATATAACCGGTGACTCCATTCGCGATATTGTGGCGCAATACAATATGCTTTCGGGTGGCGGATGCATGCCTCCTATGTGGGGACTCGGTTGCTTTTATCGCTGTGATATGAAATTTTGCGATGAGCAGGTGCTTAACATTGCCCATCAGTTCAGAGAAAAGGACATTCCCTGCGATATTATCGGTCTTGAGCCGGGATGGCAGACACGCGCTTATTCGTCATCATTTGTTTGGAATCCCACAAACTTCCCGAATCCGCAAAAGACGGTTGATGCTCTGCGCAATGATCATTTCCACGTAAGCCTTTGGCAACAATCATTTATCCATCCCACCTCTCCGCTCTACGAGCCTATGATCGAGAACAGCGGCGACTACCTTGTCTGGAAAGGACTTGTTCCCGACTTTGCTATTGACGGCACAAAAGAGGTGTTTGGCGGATACATGAGAGATAATCTCGTTTCGATGGGTGTTGACGGATTTAAGCTTGACGAATGCGACGGAAGCGATTTTACGGGATCCTGGACATTCCCTAACTGCGCTAAATTCCCGTCCGGTGCTGACGGTGAGCAGTACCATTCGCTTTTCGGAACTCTCTATTTGCAGACCTTGGCAACGGCTCTCGGAAATCAGAGAACACTTGGTGAGATAAGAAACCTCGGATCTCTTGCAGCCTCCTATCCTTACGTTCTCTACTCTGATCTCTACGGACACAAGGACTTTATAACCGGTGTTGTAAATTCGGGATTTTCGGGACTTCTCTGGACTCCCGAGGTGCGTCATGCAGAGAATAAGGACGATCTTATAAGGCGTGTGCAGGCTACTGTATTCAGCGTTCAGACCCTTGTAAATGCCTTCTATCTCCCCGAAATGCCCTGGGAAAAGCACGGATGTACCGATGAGGTGCGCGAGCTGTTCAGAACGAGAATGTCTCTTGTTCCCTACCTTTTCTCGGCGTTCTACGACTATCACACGACCGGAAAGGCTCCCGTTCGCGCGCTTGTTTGCGACTATGCAGACGAGGCGGCTTCACTTGACATTGACAATCAGTATCTCTTTGGCGATTCCATGATCGTTGCGCCGATTATTTCGGGCACGACCGAGCGCGACGTTTGGCTCCCTGAGGGCGAATGGTTCGACTTCTTTACGGGCGAGAAATTTGAGGGTGGCGTTCATCACAGAACTGTATCTCACATCCCCGTTTACGTTAAGGGCGGCACACTCCTGCCCGTGGCAGAGCCTGTAAATTACATTGAAAGAGACACGGTATTTAAGATTACTCTTCGCGCGTACGGAGAGGCTGCGGATGATGCCTTCTGCACTCTCATTGAGGACAGCGATGACTCTTACGATGCCGTTTATACCGTTCACAAGATTACAAAGAGCACAAGCGGAATGCTTGGCGAAAAATACAATATCATTGGTACAGAGGAAATAAAATGATAAAGCTTATTGCTTTTGACCTTGACGGCACACTGACTCAGCACAAGTCGCCGCTCGGTGAGAAAAACCGCGCGGTGCTTGACAGGCTTTCGCAGAAATACAAGCTTCTTATGGTCGGTGCCGGTCAATGCGAGAGAATTTTTAATCAAATGGGAAGATACCCCATTGACATTATTGGAAATTACGGATTGCAACACTGCAAATACAATGAAAAGACCGAGTCGCTTGACACGGTTTACGATCTCACCTTTCCGTGCGACAAGGAGTCTGTAAGCGCGCGTGTTACCGCTTTGCGCGAGAAATACGGATTTACTGATTTCGCGGGTGAGGGCGTTGAATTTCACCCCTCGGGCTGTGTGACGTTTGCTATCCTCGGTACAATGGCTAAAATCGAGGACAAGCTTGCCTTTGATCCCGATCGCTCAAAGCGCAGAGAGATATACGCCGACGTATGCAAGGCTTTTTCAGATTACATAGTCTTTGTGGGCGGCTCTTCTTCATTTGACATGTCGCCTGCGCCTTACGACAAGCATCATGCACTTGAGCTTTACTGCCGAGAAAACGGTTACTCGCACGATGAGGTCATTTTCGTTGGTGACGACTACGGCGAGGGCGGAAACGATGAGTCTGTTTACAACTCTGATTTTGGATTTATCCGTGTTGATAACTACGAGCAACTGGAAGATTGTTTAAAGGAGCTTTTTTGATATGGAAATAAATGAACTTATTCGCGGTATAAGCGGCTGTGAATGCGGCAGAGATCACGATTGCCCTATTGACAGCGTAGTCATTGGAAAAGGGGCAACCTCTTCCCTTTCAGGGCTTACCGCATGCTACAGAGGCGTTTTGCTGGTTGCCGACACCAACACCTATTCAGTTTGCGGTGATGCTGTTGTGTCTGCGCTCGGCGACAAGCTTAAAAGCACGGTTATATTTGAGCGAGATGGCGTGCTTGTTCCCGATGAGATCGCCATCGGTGAGCTTACACCACACGTTACGGATGACATTGAGCTCATAATCGGCATTGGCTCGGGTGTTATCAACGATCTTTGCAAGATAGTGAGCTTTAATCACTCGCTTCCATATTTCATTGTTGCAACCGCTCCCTCTATGGACGGATACGCATCTCGCGGCTCGGCTCTTATTCTGAACGGCATGAAGGTTACTTTAAACGCCAACGTGCCTCGCGCCATAATCGCTGACACCGACGTGCTTGCCGCGGCTCCCTATCCGATGATACAAGCCGGATTTGGCGATATTATAGGTAAATATTCCTGTCTTAACGACTGGAGGCTCTCCGCGCTTGTCAATGGCGAATACATTTGCCGGAGGGTTGTGAATATGACCTACGATGTACTTGAGCGCACGGTTTCGCTTGCGGACGGCATAAGAGAGCGAGACGGCGAGGCTATCGGCGCGCTTATGGAGGCGCTTGTGGCTGTGGGTATTCTCATGGCTTACGTTGGAAACTCGCGCCCCGCTTCAGGCAGTGAGCATCACCTTTCACACTATTTCGAGATAGTTGGCATAGAGCGCGGCGAGGAGTATCTTCCGCACGGAATCGACGTTTGCTTTTCTGCACTTGAAACGGCAAAATTACGCGAATCGCTTTTAAAAATAAACGATATTTCAAAATTTGAATACCGCTTTGACAAAGCAAAATACGAGCGCGATATAAAGCGCATTTACGGCTCTGTGGCAGGTGAGGTTATTTCTCTGCAGGAAAAAATGGGGTGGTATCCCATCGACCGTGTGAGCATCTACAAGGAAAAATGGAGCGAGATCCGCGCGATTCTTGCCGATTGTCCCAAGGCTTCCGATATGCTTGCTCTTTGCAACAAGGTTGGACTTGAGTACGGTGATTTCTTGGTGTTGTACGGTCAGGAAAAGATAGATGATGCTCTGCTTTATTCAAAGGATTTAAAGGACAGATACACCGTTCTTTGGATGTGGTTTGATCTTTTCGGCTGAAAATAACAAAAAACGGGATTATTTGATGTTATAATCCCGTTTTTCTTTATTTTTATATCAAATTTGGCAGAAATTCTTGACAAATTCTACTTGTGGTGATAAAATTTAGAAAGTAGGGCGATTTGCCCGACACAACTTAAAAAGGTGGTATTTTATTATGAAAATGGGTCTTTGTGCGACAAACTACAAGGATTGGCCGACCGTTGCAAAATACGGTTACGATTACATAGAGTATGCTTTTGTTCTTTTGGCAAAAGCTACGGACGAGGAATTTGAGGACATGAAGGCGGTTTATGAAAAGGCAGGACTTCCCATTGAGGCTTGCATGTCATATTTTCCCGGTGATATGGTTCTTTATTCCTTCGATCCCGAGACCGGTAAGGGTACAGATCACTCCGCGATTGAGGCGGCTGTCAGAGAATATTCCGAAAAGGGATTCAAGCGTGCTGCTCAGCTTGGTGTTAAGATCGCCGTAGTCGGTTCGGGTACTGCTCGCAGAGTTCCCCAGGGTATGGATCGCGCAGAGGCTGAAAAGCAGTTTGCTCGCGTTCTTGACGTTTGCGGTGAGGTTGCCGCTAAATACGGCGCTTCTATCGTTATCGAGCCGCTTAACAAGAAGGAGACCGATATTGTAAACACTCTTGAGGAGGGGCTTTATATTCACTCGCTCTTGAAGAACGACAACGTTTTTGTGCTTAACGATTTCTATCATTCAAATATTGAGGGAGAGTCTATTGAGTGGCTTGCAAAGGCAGGAGATCTTCTCCGCCACGTTCACGTTTGCGCTTTTGACAGAACCTGCCCCACTCTTGAAAAGGATGGAGAGGATATTCTCCCCCTTATCAAGGCGCTCAAGGACACCGGATACGATGCAAGAGTCAGCTATGAATGCGGCTACGGCGATAGCTTTGAAAATTCTATTGCAAACGCTAAGTCCTTGGCTGATGCAATTAAGGCTGTTTGGGCTGAATGATTTTGGTTGTATAGTTATATAAAGAAAACGCACGGCGACGCCGTGCGTTTTCTTTATTCGATTTCGAAGTCAAGCAAAGATGCGCTTCCGTCTCCTCGATATGTGAAGTAGAGGGCGTGTGTACCGTTGGTACATCTGAAATCCGCCGTTGTGCTTGTCCACTCGGTCGATGGTGAAAGCTTGACCGTGGCGCACATATCGCCGCATTCACTATCTCTTCGAATCTCGATGATTGCGTTTGAATCACATTTAAAGGTGAGTGTGATCTTCTTCTCTTTTCCGTCAAATTCGAAGTATTTATAGCCAACGGTTGATCCCTCTTGCATGCCGTCCACATACTGCGCGCACTCCTCACCGTCCGCTCCCTCTTGCTTATAGCAAAGCTCGGAATCCTTACTTTCAAGTGATGCTTCAAACACGTTACACGCGATATATGCGCTGTGCTTGCCGCGTGCGGTCAGAGGTCTTGCGAAAAGTCCCTGCGAGGTGACCTCCACTTGATCGATTGTACCGTCGGCATTGATCCTTATCTTCTCTGCGCACGCTTGTCTTGCACCGCCTTTTCCGGTATGTCTGTGATAAAATACATACCAATCCTCACCGACCTTGACTATGTTTCCGTGGTTATTACTCATAAATGCACGAGGCTTTTCTGAAATTCCGATATCCACGTTGCTGATTATCACTCCGCAATATTTGAAATCCCTGTCGGGATAGTCAGATACGGCGTAACAGAGATCGTGACCGTGGACAGAGGAATAAACGAAATAATATTTATTGCCTATTTTACGCATTCCCGACGCTTCGAAAAATTCGTGTCCCTCAAAGCCCGTTCCCTCTGAGCATCCTGCTCCCGGTACGATGAGCTTATGTGTTGATTTCACGGTTACCATATCGCTCTCAAGCTCGGTGCAATACGCACCCTTGAACTCTCTGCCGAGGTCGTTGAGTATTTTAACATTTTGCTCCTTGCGGGTAGCATACCCCGTGTATAGATATACGCGTCCGTCCTCGCAAATCACTGCGGGGTCGTCTATCATCGGGTCTCCTCTAAGGCTTCCGTACTCCCTGCCGTCCTTATACTGTACTCTGCCGAGAAAGCGGAAGGGACCTGACGGTGTATCGGAGACTGCAACACCCAGTCCGCCCATCGGATAATAAAGGTAATATTTTCCGTCTGCGCCCTTCGTGACATCGGGTGCGTGCATGAAGGATTCCCCGGGCTTGTACGTGGGGTCCTCCTCGCGCTTAAACATTACACCCTCGTATCTCCAATCGGACAGATCGGTCACGGGAGCAGACCAGCCGGCATAATCATTATAGCACCAGCGCCGCGCGCCGTACGCATCGTGCGATCCGTATATATACACTCGCCCGTCAAACACATACGGCTCGGAATCGGGAATATATTCGTATGACGGTAGAAAAGGATTGACCGCTTGCTTTTTCATTTTTCTCTCCTTGCTTTTGAGGCTAATTTTATGATCAGATTCTGTTATTTAAGATCCAACATTCCGTAAATTTTGAAGATGTCCCCCGCGCCCATTACGATAATAAGGTCGCCATTTTGAGCGGTTTCGCTGAGTATCCTTGCGGTATTTTCAATACTACCGCCGTAAATTGCCTTCTCGCCTATCATTAGGGCAAGCTTTTCGGAGGTTATTCCGCTCTCGTTTATCTCTCTTGCGGCATATATATCCGAGAATATTACCTTATCGGCGCACTCGAATGCTTGCGCGAATCTGTCCGCCAGAGCCGCAGTGCGGCTAAAGGTGTGCGGCTGGAACACGCAGATGAGCCTTTGATCGCAGGACGACTTAGCTCCCCCGAGCGTTGCCGCTATTTCGGTTGGGTGATGACCGTAATCATCATAGACCTCCCCTCCGAAAAGCCTACCCTTATACTCCATTCTGCGTTTTGCGCCCTTGAAATTTTCAAGTCCTCGCTTGATCTCATCCGCATCAATTCCGCAAACGTGCGCGGCTGTCGCGGCGGCGAGAGCATTATATATATTATGTACTCCCCTTGCGCGAAGCGTAACATGGGTTATATGCTCCCCGTATGCAACTATATCAAATTCCATCGGGAAGGTACAGCATTTTATGTTTTTTGCGGTCACGTCCGCATTCTCGGACAGACCGAAGCTTATCTTCTTTGCCTCTACACTCGAAGCGCAAATGACCGTATTTTCATCGTCAACGTTATATATGACCGTTCCGTCCTTGCCCACAAGTGATGCGTATTTTGTAAAGGAATCCCTTATCTGCTCTATGCTCTTGAAATAATCTACATGCTCCATCTCAGCGTTTAAGAGAACCGCGACGGTTGGATTGAAATCAAGAAAGCTATCCATATATTCACATGCCTCAAACACGAAGTTATCGTGCTCTCCGAGGTGATACGCGCCGTCCATTGAGGCATACTCCGCTCCCGAAATTATCGTAGGATCTGCAATGCACGCATCCTCTGCCGCATCAAGAAATATCTCGGCGCACATAGACGTGCAAGTGCTCTTTCCGTGCATACCTGCGATACCGACTCGGTTTTTATACTCGGTCATAATATAGCCAAGATAATCTGCGCGTGAAATGCACGGAATGCCGCGCGCCATTGCGCTTTCATACTCGGGATTGTCGGGCGAGACCGCCACGGTGTAGACTACCGCTCCGCAATCCCTGCCGAGATTTTCTGCTTTATGGCCGTAAAATACAGATATTCCTGCCTCCTCAAGCTTCTCTGTGAGCGCTGTGCGGCTCCTGTCCGATCCGCTCGTTTTATAGCCTGCCCTTTTGGTAAGCAGGGCGAGAGATGACATCATTATGCCGCCCGCGCCGAGAAAAAATATCTCTTTGCCGCGGCAGGATGCCATTATATCTTTAATTTTTAAGGCTCCGAGGTGTGTGTTTGGTGTAGACAAGGTGTTCAGCTCCTTTTTTACAAATTACGACATTATTACGTATATATTCACAAAAATATGCTATTTAACGCGAAATAGTTTCTTATTTTTGCCAACTCTTCACAAAAAAATCCAAATTCTTTTGATTATCTGTCACAATGACAATATATAATAAATGTGTAAAACGAAATAAGCGGTCTATGACCGACTATAAAGAATTAAAATGGCAATTTGCCGGAGGAATACAGAATGCAAATCACGGATATCAAAGTAAGAAAGCTTTTTGAGGAGGGCCCCATGAAGGCTATCGTTTCGGTAACCTTTGACGGTCAGCTCGCAGTTCACGACATTAAGGTCATTAACGCAAGAGATAAATTCTTCATCGTTATGCCCAGCAGGAAAAATCCCGATGACACATACCGTGATATAGTACATCCCATTAACGCCCAGTTCAGAGCTATGCTTGAGGATGCTGTTATCGCGGCTTACGAATCTGCTCTTGAAAACGCAGAGACTGTATCTGAGGATCAGAGCTATTGATCTAATATCTTATAGGCTTTGGGAATGAGTTTATCTCATTCCCTTTCCTTATTCGAGCGAGCCGTGTGAGAGCAACACCCTGCCCGTGTGGTCGATCGTTATAACTCCAAAGCGGTAGGGATAGCTTCCGATGCTTCCGGGGTTCATTATATAAAGCGGCTTATCGGTTTTGATTCCGAGCCGGTTTTCACTATCAATACACCATTCAAGCGCTTCGTGAGTATGTCCGAAAAGCAGTATATCTGCCTCCTCGTTTATCGCCTTTGAGATGATAGGTGTGAGTGTGCTTTTGACTCCGTAACGGTGTCCGTGCGCAAAAAATATTCTTTTTCCGCCAAGAGAGATAGTATGCTCATCATTCGCTCTTATTGCAAACAACCCGAAATCACAGTTTCCGCTTACCGAATACACGGGAATATCCCCTATTTGCGCGTATTCTATATCGCGAAGTCCGTCGCCAAGAAATATTATGGCGGCGGGATTCTTTATCTGTCTTTTTATCGTTTCCTCGATCTTATCGCCCTCTCCGTGCGAATCGGAAAACACTAAAATATCCATTTCTTGCTCCTATGATCAAAAATGAGGCTTTCCGCAATGCGGGCATACGAAAATTCCGTCACCCGTGACCGCGGTGATGTTTCTGAAATGAAGCTGTGCTTCGTCGAGCTTATCGTGGAGGAATTTTCTTCTTTCCTGCTCGTTTCTGTCGCCCTTTTTGGGCTTCAGCCTTACAAGCCCCGAGGTTACATACGGCTTGCCGGTATCGGGGCAGACAAGCTCCTCGATCACTCCGCTACATGAATCGCAGATATATTTGCCCTTCTCCTCTTTTAATTTGCCGCCGCAGAATGCGCACTGAACTCGCTTTGTGTCAGAGAGGATCATTCCGCGCAAAAGTATCTGCTGGATGCGTCTGAAGGAATCTATGTCAAACATATTCAGATAGAGAACATCGCGATCTCCCCAGATGTTGGGTGAGCAGACGATATACTCATCGGCGGGATGTTTTTCCTTGAATTCCCTTTTTACTTCACCGCTAAATCTGCTTTTCTCGCAGAACACTACAGCGGTAGTATATTCACGATCCTTTACGGTTGTCAGCATCAAAGCCTGCGTTTCAGAATTATTTACATGACGCACGTTGAGCTGCCACGATGAAAAGCTGCATGACAGATCGAGCTTGGCAAGATCGATCTTTTTCTTTTCCTTGAAGCTATAGTTGAAATGACCTATTGAGAAGAGCGTAAGCAGCTTACAGAAATCAACATATCCCTTATCGTCGACGCGCACGTCGGACTTGCCGCCGCTCTCCGCACCGCCCATGGATTCAAAATGCTTGAGCACCTTATACACCTCTGCATAGTCCTTATGAGAGCGGAAAATGTTGGTCTTCTTAAGTCTTAAAGCATAACTTGATTTTTTACATTTATGATAGACGGGAGACGAGAGCTTTGAACGCAATGCCTTGTCAACAAACATCATTTTATCGACGCATCTTGACCAATTCTCCTGCCCGGGTCTTGATCTTACATATTCAAGATATAGCTTTCCTATAGCCAAAAAATACAGATTGTGGTGGGTATGGTCGAGCAGGTTGAAATGGATATCCCTGCATCCGTACATTACATCCTTTATGCGGATAAGGGCATGTCTTATGAAGCTGAGAATACTGTCAACAGCCCATGCGAACGCGATATTCTCATATATTGCGTATGTTTCGACATGCTCTATTGTCAAAAGCTTCCTTGGCTTGATGCCGTCCTTCGTTATATCCTCCCACATCTCACATCTTGAAGCTAAATGCGAAAGAGATCTTTTTTCGATGACCTTGACAGCCTCTATCGGCATGATCTCGTGGTGATCCTTAAGCCTTACGATCGGTCTTGCAAATATTCTTTTGAATGACGGCAGTGCCTTGATAATAATATCGAGCGTTTTCTCGATCTCCTGCATATACGCATCATCCGGAACGTTGAAAAGACAAAACTCCTTCAATGCGTGTGACTCAAATTCGCTGTACGTTATACTGCTGTGAGAATCCGCATACTCCGAAATTTTGGAGTATAAATCGCTTTCCCTTGACTGCTCTGTACCCACTTCTCTTCTTTCTTCAAGAGGGGCTGTGTCCTTCACGTCAGTCCTCCTTAAGGCTCAAGATAAAGCTTGCGCATCTGCGAAGTCCTATCTTTTCAAATTCGTGAGACAAGGATTCCTTATCGTCTACGCTCTTAAGCTCAAGCTTCTTGACTACCTTGCTTAACAGGATTATATCGAGTGCCTCAAGAACGGTTTGCTCTGTATAGGTAAAGCAAGAGGAATATATGTTTACAAATCTTTCGATCTGCATTGCGATACGGTTTCCGAATGAGATATTATAGGGCTCAAGCAATGCCTCTACCTCATGCACAACGGGATAGTTATCTATGTTTGCTCTGACCGTCTTACACGCCTCGTCAAAGAGTCTCAAAAGCTCGTTTGCGGGCAAGTACTTCGGAGTTGAAGGATTGCCGAAGAATGCGGGCTTTTGCGCTCTCTTATCAAAGTTCATGGTATGCGCGCGGTCATATACCTTATCACTTATATCATACGTACTCTCGTCGCGGTTTGCCGTTCCGATAAACCACACGTTTCCGGGGATCTTCACGGTATGGCAATCGATAAGCGCGGTATAATTCTTCTTCTCGCCGTTCTCTATTCTTGAGATAGGTGTATTGAGAAGCTGGAGCGTTCTCTTATCGGGCTCGTTTTCCATCAAAGAGAGGAAATCCGAGAAATAATACTCGATTCGGCTGAGGTTCATCTCGTCAAGCACGATGAACGTGATCGTATCGGGGTTAAGGCACGCACGATAGAGCGCCTGAGTGAATTTTCTGGGAGTATATACCTTATTGAACTCGTTATAGTATCCGAGAAGCTCGTTCTTGTCTCTCCAAGAGGATTCTACCTCGACTATATCGCATACCGACATGAGCGCCTCGGCGACGATCTTTGGCAGGCTGGTCTTACCCGTACCGCTCATTCCCTGCAATATCGTAAGTCTTGATACTCCGAGTCCCGCGATAAAGGTTGCTATGCTTTCGGGAGTGTAGAACAAATGATGCTTTGAATCTCTTGCGTACTGAACTATGTAATTTACAAGATTGGGGAGAGTGGGATTTTCAAGAAGATTCTCTCTTCTCCTCTTAAGCGTTCCCATATAAACGCCGATCTTTTTGTCGATCTCGGTAAACGCCGGGCAGGGATCGAAGTCATCGGGCTTCTTGGGCTTTGTATCCGAAGATGATGTCGGCGCGGTTGTTTCCTCATCGAGATTGAGTCCTGCAAACTCACCGTCGAGCAGCTCTTCCTCCTCGTCATCTCCGCTGTTTATCTCTATGGTCGCGTTTGAAACCGTGACCTCTGCCGCAGGAGCGACAAGTCCGTCATATCGAGAAAGCTCTCTGTATTCATCGCTTGCCTTTGTAAGGGGGCGGCGCAAGAAGAAAACGATGAGGATTCCGACAAGGATATAGCTGTACTTTATAGCTCCGCTCTCGATCTCATAGACCAAAAGCTCCTCTAAGGGCAGGTTGTATTCCTCAAGCAGATTCTCTACGACCTCTGCGTTGAGCTCCTGTATCATTTTGTAATACTGGCCGAAAAGACCGATTGCAACGCAGGCTACCGAGCTCATGATCACGGACGATGTGATCATCTTATTGCACTGCTGTGAGCGACCGATAAACGACATAAGAGAAAGCGCCATTAGCGAAACCGTCATAAACATCATAGCGAATACTACAAATCCGACAAGTCTTTCTCCCTTGCTCATAAGCTCGGGATTTCCAAAGAGTATTTCCTTGCCCGAGATAACCATATCGGATATATCCGCTTCTGTCTCGTCAAAGGATATTTTTACTATATCGGAAAGGAGCGTTATTATAGCGATCGCGGCTGTTGCAAAGGAGAAGATCAATGCCTCAAGCTGATGCCAGAAAAGCTTACGGCGGTGCGCTCTGAGATCAAATTCGATCCTTTTTTCTGCTGTTGCGTTATCTATCTCTTTGTTTCTTCTGTGCGCGACAAGCACACCGATAAGAACTGCATAGAGCAATCCCGTAAAGCACACGATTACTACGGGAGCATATGAGATCTTGACATATGACATTCCTCCGAGCATCTGATTTATCGGAGAAAACACAAAGGTGAAAAAGGTATAGAGAATTACGACCGTGGCGGAGAAAACTATCGTTTTTCTTGTTCCCGATGCAACAGCATCATCATTGTTAAATCGCATGATCGCTTTAACTATAAGCACTGCGGCGACAAGCATGCAGATTATTATCGCAACATACGCGACAAACTGAGGATAGAAAAAGGATGCGATCACGCTATCCTTGTGATCCATACTGTCAAACGCCTTTGCGGCGGTGATCTTATACTTTCCGTCTTCCGAGGTGCATATCGGGCTGAACATCAAAAGAAAAATTGAGAGCAAAGACAAAAAGCAAAGGAAAACACATATCATATTCCTTGCGGTGCGATATTTTGGTGAGCACATTTTGTCTAAAAATCTGTCTGTTTTTTCAAAAAAATTAGCCATGGGGTTTTTGTTCCTTTCCTATGATTGACCGCTCTATTTATATAGATATATACACAGATATAAATATTATATCACACCGCTACTCCTTTTGCAATAGATATGATTTATTTTTTTGTTCCGTCATCTCACATATCCGCGCTTTTTTCATAAAATGAGATTGAACGATTATTCATGCCGCTCTGCGGCGGAAAGGATATGCGATGACACTTGACAAAAATTCGATCAATATGCTTCTTTCTCTTGACGACAAGCACCTTTCGGCTGTTATAAGACAGCTTGCGGCGGGCTCGGGTATTCCCGCGGAAAACCTGAAGCTTGGCCCTGCGGAGATCTCAGGTATACGCTCCGCTCTTTCTATGGCCACCGACGGAGATATTTCACGGGCGGCTGAGCTCATAAAAAGCTACAAGCAGGGTAAGAAGGGGTGACTATGACTCCAAATGATGCAAATTCCACTGAAAGAAATGAAGTCAACCAAAACGAGATGCTTTCCGCCGTTCTTGAGCGGCTTGGATTAGCGAATGGCGGATCAGCTCCTCAATCGTCGGAATCAAGCGGTGCGCGAAACACGCCCCCATCGGGTGATATTTTGTCCTCGCTTTTATCAAATCCCGAGCTTATCGCGAAGCTACCGACGATTATTTCAAGCGTAAAGCCTATACTCGACATTTTGGGGAAGAGCTCCTCGGGCAGTGATTCGGTCGCCGCGGCTTCCCTACCCGTCAAAAGCAGCTCCGCCACGAAGCTTGATTACGGCTCGGATTCGCGCTCCGCTCTGCTTTGCGCCATGAAGCCGTATCTGAGTCCCGACAGACGAAATGCCGTTGATTACATTATAAAGCTATCGCGTCTGGGCGACATATTGAAGACATTATAGGGGGGTGGTTATATGTACGTAAGATCCTCTAATAATCCAAGGGGAGGCATGAGAATCCCCGAAAACTACTCGGGCAACGCATTTTCCCCCATATCGCAATACACGGAAATGCCGCCTCCCGCGCGGCAATCCGTACCGAGAACTCCTCAAAGGCTTTCAGATATTTCTCCCGATGAGATCGGTCAGCAGACGGCGGCCTTATCGGAAGAGCACACCATCAATTCTACAAATGAAACCGTTGAGGAAAAAGGAAATCAGCCCTCGGGCATAACGGGCGCATCTATTTTCTCTTCTCTTTTGCCGAGCGCGGGAACCTCCTCACATTTTCCTTTCGGGCACGGATTGGGCTCTGAGGAGTTACTTATTATGGCGGTTATGCTTCTCGTTTTGATCTCGGGCAATGAGCAGGGGGAGACAGACGGAGAGCTTTTGATGCTGCTTGGATTGTTGCTTTTTGCGGGGTGAATAAATTGGGGTTTAGCGAGGGGATGCGCGTGGGGGGCTTCACGTCAACAGCGCGAAGCGAGGTTAAGTTTCGG
>JAZUBI010000214.1:0-6281 GCA_045638385.1 Eubacteriales bacterium | reverse complement strand
TACACCATAAGACTTTTTCTCGTATCAAAGACGGTTAAAATCGCTAGTCTTCTACTCATCCGTCTTTTGCCGCAAGCGGCAAAATCCACCTTCCCTCACAAGGGAAGGCTAACGCAAAGCGCGCCGTGAAGAAAATTTGCAGCCGTAAAATGCAAATGAAGCAGTTCGACAAATCAAAATTTTAAATATTTAAAGCTTACAAAAAGTAAGAGATGGCTTTGAGTGCAGAGTCGAGTCTTGCGCTTGTACCGTGCCCTGCGTATATTCTGAGATCTTGGTCGAGCGCTTTTAGCCTGTTGAGGCTTTCTTTGAGTATGAGAGCGTTTCCGCCGTGGAGGTCGTATCGACCGAATCCCTCTGAAAAGAGTGTGTCACCGGTTAGGATAAAGCCGTCGCACAAAAGCGCAATAGAGCCTCTTGAATGTCCCGGAAGATGGATCACCGTGAGAGATTCGTTTCCTATTTTGATAATATCTCCGTCAGATAGCGTCTTATCCGCTTGCCCTTGGGTAAATTCATCGCAAAAGAAGAATGAGTATGCGTTTTTAGTCGAGTCGGTGAGCATTTCGGCATCGTTTTCGTGGATATATGCAGGCGCGCCTGTCGCGTCTCTGAGCTCGTCGAGCGACATGATGTGATCGAAATGACCGTGTGTCATTATTATCATATCAAGCACTGCCTCCTCACCTTCAAGGAGACTTAATATCTCATCTGTCGGTGCGCTCGGATCGATAACGGCGGCGTGGTTTTTGCCGTCCTCTCCCTGGGAGACGAGGATGTAGCAGTTTGAAAGCCACGAGCCGGGATATAAAGTGTGTATTTGCATTTCTTACCTCGTGATCACATAATACTACATCTTATATTATAACACCTTTTTTTCGCTTTGTCTATATATTTTCTATATATTTATTCCAAAAAATGAAGATAAATTCAATATACTCCGCAAAGGAAAAGGCGGAGCCGAAAAAATCACCCCGACTCAAACGAATCGGGGTGAAAACTCAAAAATTAGTTTTTATCTTTTTTCTTTTGGCTGCCCTTCTCATATTCCTTATAGAGGTAGAGGTAATAGGAGTTTGTCTTCTTGAATTCCTCAAGAGAGATCTCCGAGAACATGCTTGCTATGTAGGAATTGGGTCTCTGCTGCCACTTGGAGTAGTTCTCGCTTATGAACTTAGCGCAGGTGTCCTCATATGCCTCGTACTTCTTGTTTCTGATCTTCATTCTGCTGAAGAGAACGGGGTAGTAGTACTCGGTGGGCTTATTCCAGAAGAGGAACTTGTTCTTTACCTTAACGAGCTTTGAGTTGAAGAGGTAAGCGGCATCGTTGAATACGAGCGGGATAACGGGGAGATCTTCCATAAGGATCGACTCTGCCTTGTGGAGGTCGCCGGATCTATCCTTTATATCCTTCTGCTTGTAGATCTTCTCGATAATAGCGTTGTACTCTTCGGAGTCATATCCGGTGATATGAGGTGTAAGCTCGTAGTTGTTTGCATCGGACATATCCATCTTCTGTCCGGAGAATGCCTTAGCGAAGGGAGCGAGAACAGAGAAGGGATCTGCGCTGGGAGCAACAAGGTCAAGAATTGCAACCTCGAAATCGCCTTTGTCGATATCCTCTGCCCAGAGGTCGTCACAAAGGTCTGTGGGAACGCTCGCAACGTCCTTGTGGTGGTCGTTATTTGCGATAGTACCGCGAACCTTTATGGATACGTTAAATCCAAGTCCGTCAGTACCCCAAGCCTCTACAACCTGCTCTGCCATGTAGGTAAACTCTTCATCGTAGGAGGGAACGGTAATGGTGAAGGTGTAATCGGAGGGATTGATTCCTGCTGCAGCGAGCATTGAAGCCGCCTCGCTTACATTCTTCTTAAGATACTTGAAATTGTTTGAGCTTTCATCGCGGAACATCTTCTTCTTGTTGTGGGTGTCATAAACTCCGGTAGGAACAAGACCTGTAGCCGCCTGAGCGAATACGAGAGTATCTGCTATCTTGTTACGGTCGATAGCCATTGAAAGCGCCTGTCTTACAGTCTTGTTTGCAAAGAGCTGAGTTCCGGTTTCGCTTCCGTCTGCGATGTAAGCATTCTGATTGAGGTAGAGCGTGGTGGTTGAGAGAGCCGCATAGGTCTCTGCATCCTCTTTTACCTTGCTTCTGATGGAAAGCGGAATGTCGTCAATGTAAACTACAACACCATCGTTGTATGCCTTAAGGAGCTCCGCGTCGGTCATGCTGAAGTCAACGATGATTCTGTAAGGAATAACCGTCTTATCAAGCTTTTCCTCTTTCTCTGCATTTCTGAAGTAGTAGAGGTTTCTTTCAAGCACGTAGCTGTGTACCTGCTGACCCTCGAACTCCTTAGCGGAGGATTCAACTCTGTATACGGGGTTGCCGTTCTTATCAAGAACGACCTTGTTGGAATCGTCAACAACCTTTACAGCGTAATTTACGTCTGTGTATGTAACGTTCTTTACCACACCGTTCTCGTCTGTCACGGTCTCATCATAGAAGCCGATCTTAGAGAGCTTGAAGGGTCCGCTCGAGGTCATGATACCCGGCTTCTTTGCCCAGTCGGGGTTCTTGGATGCGATGTCCTCACGAAGAGGAGCGAGCGCCAAGCTTGTGAGGTTGAGAAGGAACTGATCGTAATCGATCTTGCCCTCAAACTGAATTGTGAGGAGCGTTCCGTCTGCGCTGAGTCCAAGGTCGTCCTTTGACATCTCGCCCTCGTTATAAGCGCGAGCGTTCTTGATCTCGAAGAGCATGGATGCACACTCGTAGGAGTTATTGGGGTTGAGGATTCTCTTCCATGCGTAAACTACGTCGTCAGCGGTTACGGGCTGGTTATCGGACCAACGCGCATCCTCCTTGATCTCGATGTACATGAAGTATTCGCCATCCTTGGTTTCCTCAATGCGGTATTTCTTTGCCAAGCCGGGCTTTACCTTACCGTTTGTATTGAGGTTGAAGAGCGTATCGAAAAGAAGGCTGGCAACGCTTCTTGCCGAGTCGTTCTTGTATGCCTCGGCAGGGTCGAGGTTGTAGATGTTTTCGGTCATGTGCATGATGAACTGTTGACCTTTGTACTCCGAGTCTGCGGGAATTGTGCCGTTGCATCCGACGAACGTTGTTACGATCGTTGCTAAGACAAGGAGCAAAGCGAGTAGGCGCTTTTTCATGGTGAGTGTTTCCTCCTGTTTTGTGAATCGTGTATCGACATTGCGCTGTATTTTACAATGACGGTTTGTGCTTGCCGAGGTCGCCTCTCCGCAAGCGGAAAATAGCGATATTTCGGTATCATAATGCATATTATAACATATAACCAAGAAAATATCAATATGCTAATCAAACATAAACTCATAATCGTGAATTTGCACAGATGTATCAAGTCTCTTTTGTGCAATTTGAGCAGAAAACGGCGTATTTTTGCTAAGTATAAGCCGCTTGAAATCCGATTTGTGAGTCTCTGCCGAGGACGGAAACAAAAGATGTAAATTTTTCATTAACTTTTTCTTTCTCGGCATATAAAAACCCTATTTTAAATAAGATGTAGCAAGCAAGCAAACACGGGGGGCGGTCAGATATGAAAAACGAATTGGAGAAGAGAAAAGAGAATAAGCCATTGTACGAGCCGATAGAGCCGCTCTTTCCCGATGCCCCGAGAATGGGGAGGATAAGGATAATACGCGCTGTTGCGATCCTTCTCGCATTGGCTGTTCTTGTCTGCGCTTGGGCTGTCAGCGCATCGGGCAAATCCGATGGGGGTGAGAGCGGCAGCTTTTCGGGGTATTTTGAGCCGCCGACCGAGGGCGAGAGCTTTTTTGAGACGGAAAGCGCTACCGAAAGCGAAACGGAGGAGGGGAGCGAGGGGGAAAGCTTTCCCGAAGCAGAAGAAAGCGAGGAGGAGAGCACGGGCGCCAACGGAAATGAAGGAGACGGTTTTCCCGATGCGTCGGGAAGGGGCGAGGTCGATATTTCAGAGCTTGAAAGAGGACTTTCGTACGTTATAAATTATTCGGATAAGGGCGCTGACGTCGTGGGGCTCATAGAACGCGGCTTTATGTACTCCGCTGAGGCAGGAAAGGCAGAGCCGCAGGTGCTTGTCATACACACTCACACGGGTGAGGAATATCAAAGAGGAGACACGGGATACAGAGGCCCTGCCGGTGTGGTGAGCGTGGGAGACGTGCTGGTCTCAAGGCTTAATTCGATGGGGATCGGAGCGGTGCACTGTACCGTGATCCACGACGGACGGGGCGAGAATGCATACAGAAACGTTGAAAGGACGATCAGAACGATGCTCGAAATATATCCGAGCATCAGATACGTTATAGACGTTCACAGAATGGATCTTTGGGAGGGAGAGGATCCCATAAAGACGGTATCGGGCAGCTCGGACAGATCGGCGCAGATAAGACTGAGTGTCGGCGCGGGTGACGAGTGGCAGGATGAGCTTTCCCTGGCGCTCTGTCTGCGCAAAAGCCTTAACGGCAGGGGAGAGAGGATCTGTGCGCCGGTGGTGATCACGCCGAGCCTTTCTGATCTCGACCTGGGAGAATTTTATATTATGGCAGACGTTGGATCGATCGGCAACACGGTTGAGGAGGCAATGACGGCGGGAGAGAGGCTTGCCCGCGCCCTTGCAAGCGTTTTACTTGAATGAATAGGAAAATCCCTCCATTTTAGCAATGGAGGGATTTTTGTAAGGAATGGAAAAATTATTTTACGCGCTTAAAAATGCTTTTAAGCGTTGCGTACTCAAGTAAGGAGATAAGAGCGCAGAGGACGATGCCGCCGAGCATAGAGATCGAGCCGCCGTCAATTCCTCCGACAACACCGAGGAATGCGAGAAAGAGACCGAGCGAGAGAGCGGTCTTTTCGATCTTTACCGCCGCGGAGCAGGTAATGATGCCTATGATCGCGCATATAAAATTGATGAATCCGTCGCCGTATCTGCGAGAGGGGAGTGTTCCGATCCTTGTCGCATTTCTTCCGTAAGCTGTATTTTCATAATATGCATTCATTTTAAATATCCTCCGATAAATTCCAAGTTAAGAAATCTTTTGGCGAAAAACTGCTTGTTTTTCCGTTTGTGACGTCATTATACTACCAAAAACGGAACTTGTCAAGTGTTTTTAAGAAAAAAGTTGAAAATTTTTTCGAATTTTGGAATTTTTTTTAAAAAACCCCTTTACAAAACGGAAAAACGGTGGTATAATCATTCCATAAGAGGAAAACACGCGGCCTTTTGCGGTTTTTCGATTAAATACGGTGAAATGCAGTATGAAAGGTATTAAAAATGGAATACACTTATATTGATAGGATAAAACAGATCAAGAGCGAGAAGAAGATAACCAACGACCGTCTTTCGGAAATGACCGAGATTCCGCTCGGCACTCTTTCAAAGATCCTCGCGGGAATCAGCGATTCTCCCAAGCTTTCAAACATCGTGGCGATATGCGCCGCGCTTGAGTGCTCTCTTGATTATATTCTTACGGGTATTCCGGAGAATACCAACAATTTCACTCTTGACGATAAGGAGATCACTATGATAGAGAACTATCGCAAGCTCGATTCGCACAGCCGCGAGCTTGTTTCAATGGTGATATCCAAGGAATCCGAGCGCGTTTCGGAGGGCGTTAATGATAGGATCATCGTGGGACGTAACGGTGCAGGAAGAGGTGCTATCATACGCGGAAACGCCATGAAAAACGCGGTCGGACTTTCCCGCAGGATCATAGAGCTCTTCGATCTTCCCGTGTCTGCGGGGCCGGGGGTATATCTCTTTGACACACAGTCAACCAGCATCAACATTCCCGACACCCCTGATACCTCAATGGCAGATTTCGCGCTTAAGATAAAAGGAAACAGTATGGAGCCCAAATACCGTGACGGAGACATTCTTCTTGTTGAGGAATGCGATGCGGTCGAGTACGGCGAGCTTGGAATCTTTATGCTCGACGGTGACGGATACTTTAAGAAGTTCGGCGGTGACAGACTTATCTCGCTCAATCCCGAGTATTCGGATATTCTGCTTAAAAACTTTGATGAGATCGCCTGCTGCGGTCGCGTTGTCGGTAAGCTCAAAAGAAAATAAATTTTCAAATAAAAAAGGAGAGCCTCGGCTCTCCTTTAGTTTTTAAATTGGGGTTTATCGGGGGGACTTCACGGCTTAGGCGCGAAGCGAGGTTAAGTTTCGGTCAAGCCTTTTCAAAGGCTTGCGCCGATCCAACGCGCGGAGCGTTGGTCGCCGTCCGCAGACGGCGAAATTCCTTAT
>JAZUBI010000213.1:0-2493 GCA_045638385.1 Eubacteriales bacterium | reverse complement strand
GCTAAACCCCAATTTAAATAACCAAAACGCGGTATGACATCTGTCATACCGCGTTTTGGTTTTTTATCTTCCTGCGATGATCTGACTAAGTCGGATCGTAGCCATGTCGTTCTGTGGGCCAAGGAGTTGCAATAGTTGCTTGTCTTCCTAAGCCCGCTTGGCCTCCGACTTGCTAAACCCCAATTTAAATAACCAAAACGCGGTATGACATCTGTCATACCGCGTTTTGGTTTTTTATCTTCCTGCGATGATCTGACTCATTCTCTGATTGAAGAGAACGAGGTCGAAATAATAGTGGATCTCGGGCTCGATCTCGGAGAGGCGGTCGATCGCTACGGCAAGCGCTGCGTTTGCACCGTCGATGTCGTTCTTTGAAAGACAGATGTAAATAGCCGCGATAAGTTTGCAGTATTCGCCGTGATATTCGAGGAGCTTCCAGGATTTTGCTATGCAAGGATCTGCATTTTGCGCGTTTCTTGCAACAACAGCGGCGAAATCGTCAACCAATCCGTAAACGGTTGCAATGCGCTCGCCTGCGGCTGTGTTTCCGAAAATACCTGCCTTTTGCGCGCTGTTGTCGTTCGCACCTGTATCCTGAGCTACGATGCTCGTGTTCTGCTTGAGAGCCTTCTTATCAAAGAGATCGGAAACGGTCTGGAGGTAGTTTTGTGCGAGCTTATAGTCTGCGCCAAAGCATCCCTTCATGTAGTTTTCGATATATTTCTCAGAGTCAGTGTTCTTATCAAACTGGATCTCTCCGATCATGCTTGCGGGGAGAGCTGTGGGGAAGTAAGCGCGCTGTGTCTGGTCGCTCATGATGCCGTCAAAGCCTGTCTGGTCGAGCTTTTTAAGGTCTGAGGCGATACCCTTGGAGAAGTTCATATAGCCGGGATCGGTAAAGTGCTCGGTGTAGAGCCAGTACGCGTAAATAAACTTTGCACCGTCAAATGCCGGCTTCCACTGATCGATGAAGTTAAGGCATGTGCCAAAGCTCTGGTCAATGCTTGGATAATGGTTTCTTTCCCACTTGGGAAGAGGAAGGGGACTGCGCTCACCCGAAATGTTATCAAGCTCCCAAGCTGTCGTCATAATAAATCTCGAGGGATTATTAAGCTTTTCAACAATGGGTGCCCAAAGGGTGTCAACGTACATTATGAAGATGATCTTAGCGGGGTTGCCTCTCTTTGTAAGCTCTGCGTCAAGCTTGTTGAGCATGCGCACGTAGAGGTCGGAGGGATGGTGCTTTTTGCACTCCTCGCACTCGCAATGATTGTTGATGTTATCGGCAAGCCAGAAATGGAGAAAATCAATGTAGGGCTTTTCTTCAAGATAGTTTGCAAGCCAATTTACGATCTTATCCTGAACCCACTCCTGCGACATGCAGACCTGAGTGAAGAAAGGAGAGTTTCCGTGAATGTCGCGCACTCCGTCAACGAGAGCGAGAGCCTTTTTAACGTCCTCGGAAACTGTATATTTCATACCCGAGATCATATGGCGAACGCCGAAGGGCTCGTTGAGTGCGCCGTGACCCATAACGTGAAGCTGAAGACCGAACTTCTTTATGTCCTTTTCAAGCTGTAAGCACCAAGCCGCATACTGCTCGTACGGAGGCTCGGGATCCCATCCCTTTCTTGTCGAAACGATGTGTCTGTACCAGCGGTTCATGTAGTTGTAGGGAATGATCTGCTCGATCATAAAGAGGTTCATGTTGACCTTGGGCATCCACTTTACGGTTTCAAAAACGTGCTCGTAGGAGATCGCGCCCTCGATGCACTGACCGCGGAAACGGAAATCAGCCTTTTTTCTGTATGTAAATGAGTGATCAGCCATAGCCTTCTTGGGTACAAAGTCACCGTCGGGGCTGGGACGGACGAATGCGCATCCCGCGCTCTTCAGAAGCTCGTAAACGCCCATGAGTACGCTGCGCTCGTTGCTTCCCGCAATAATACCCGAAAGCTTGTTTACCTCAACGTCGATTACGTCGTCAAGCATGTAGTCCTCAACGTCGCTGTCATTGCGTCCGAGATCGGCAAGAATGCCGAGAGTTATAGCGCCGTCGGATACCTCGCCCGAAACGACTATTTCGGTGTCAATCGTGCTGTCCATTATACCGAGATATTTTTGAAGCTCTTCAGCCGCATATCTTATAGTCTCGGTGTCCTTAAAGATTCTTATCTGCATAAAAAATACCACCTTTGTAAAATTGTATTTACACTACAATTATACCATAGTAAAGTAGTTTGTCAAGGGATAAATTATTCAAAAAAACAAGAATTTCATTTTCTGTTTTAAAAGTCAAAAAACAGGGACGGTAAAGCGAAAAAATTGAAAACATATTTTCAAATTT
Organism: Eubacteriales bacterium; assembly: GCA_045638385.1. GTDB lineage: Bacteria > Bacillota > Clostridia > Oscillospirales > CAG-272 > SVTX01. The sequence continues at coordinate 146 of JAZUBI010000213.1, read as the reverse complement.
TGATTTGTCGGGGAGTTCGCCACGGTAAGAGCGAAGCAGTTTAAAAGTTTTTTCCGTCGCTTTTTTCAAAAGGCCACCGCACATCCAACGCGCGATTCCGCACAGGCGGTGCAGTGAGCTATCCCCCTACGCTTTGCGTGTTTTGG
>JAZUBI010000212.1:0-21996 GCA_045638385.1 Eubacteriales bacterium | reverse complement strand
ATGATCCTGCCTGCTCAACGTGAGTGCCAAGAACACGTCTGAGCGCACCCTGAAGAAGGTGGAGAGATGAGTGGTTGCGCATGATAGCCTGACGGCGATCCTCGCCAACCTCAGCGGTGAGCTTATCACCTACCTTGATAGATCCGGATGTTATCTCACAGATATGAAGGAATATACCGTCGGTTTTCTTTGTATCGTATACAACAGCGGAGAATTCATCATTCTTGATAAGACCGGTATCACCAACCTGACCTCCGCCCTCTCCGTAGAAAGGAGTCTTGTTAAGAATAAGTGTAAATTCGCCCTCGCTGACCTCGTTTACAAGCATGTTATCAACGATAATAGCAACAACCTCGGCTTCGCTTGCTGTGTTGCCATAACCTACGAATTCGGTTGCATTGATGCCGGAAAGGATCTCCTTGTCGGAGTTATCCCAGCCGCCGATGTTTCCTCTTGCGGCTCTTGCACGGTCTCTCTGCTCCTTCATAAGAGCCTTGAAGGTATCCTCGTCAATTCCAAGACCTGCCTCCTCTGCTATTTCGCGAGTAAGGTCAATCGGGAATCCGAATGTATCGTAAAGCTTGAACACGTCGTCACCCGAAAGCTGTGTTGCATTTTCAGCCTTTGCATCCTCAATCATCTCGGAAAGCTTAGAAAGACCTGCATCAACAGTTGCATCGAAGCGCTCTTCCTCCATGGAAATAACCCTAAGGATGTAATCGCGCTTTTCTTCGAGCTCGGGATATGCCGCACAGCTCTCATTGATTGCAACGGTAACTGTGTCAACAAGGAATGCGTGATTGATGCCAAGAAGCTTTCCGTGACGGCAAGCGCGTCGAATGATACGGCGAAGAACGTAGCCTCTTCCCTCGTTAGAAGGAATTACGCCGTCGGAGATCATAAACATTGCGCTTCTGGAGTGGTCGGTAACAACACGGATAGAAATATCGTTCTCAGCGTCATCGCCGTAGTTCTTTCCGCTGATTTCACATGTCTTATCAATCACCTTGCGGATAGAGTCAACCTCAAACATGTTGTCAACGCCCTGCATAACGCAAGCAAGACGCTCAAGACCCATACCTGTATCAATATTCTTCTGAGCAAGCTCGGTGTAGTTACCCTGACCGTCGTTGTTGAACTGTGAGAATACGTTGTTCCAGATCTCCATAAATCTGTCGCAATCGCATCCGGGCTTGCAGTCGGGAGAACCGCAACCGTACTTAATTCCACGGTCAAAGTAGATTTCAGAGCAAGGACCGCAAGGACCGCTTCCATGCTCCCAGAAGTTGTCCGCCTTTCCGAGTCTTACAACGTGCGCAGGATTAACACCTATTTTGTTTACCCAAATATCGTAAGCTTCTTCGTCATTTTCATATATCGAGGGCCAAAGAAGGTCTGCAGGTATCTCAAGCCAACCGGTAAGGAACTCCCAAGACCAAGCGATAGCCTCCTCCTTGAAATAGTCTCCAAAGGAGAAGTTGCCGAGCATTTCAAAAAACGTACCGTGACGAGCCGTATGACCAACGCGCTCAAGGTCAGGAGTTCTGATGCACTTTTGGCAGGTTGTAACACGGTTTCTTGGGGGCTGCTCCTCTCCGGTAAAGAACTTCTTCATAGGAGCCATTCCGGAGTTTATAAGTAAGAGTGATTTGTCATTGTGAGGAACGAGGGAGTACGAGGGTAATCTTAAATGTCCCTTAGACTCGAAGAATGAGAGATACTTCTCTCTTAAATCATTAAGTGATGTCCATTTCATAAGAATTTTTACATCCTTTCGCTAAATAATCTTCAACTTATAAATTATAACACCTTTTTATCAATAAGTCAATACAATTTAACCGATATTTCAGCCATTTTCTCATTTTTCTTTTATCCGCGGCGGATCCGTCGCCTCGGACTAACGTCCTCGGCGCCAATTCGTTTGCGAATCTAGCCTTCTCCAGCGGAGAAGGGGGACCACGGAGTGGTGGATGAGGAGGTCGCATCAGAATATAATCCCCCCGCAAACGAACCGCGCTCGCTCCGCTCGCGCGCGGCTCCGCCGCGCCATCACCCCTCGAAGAAATGAGAAAAGTGCAACCGCCGTGGCGGTTGCACTCCTCTTTTATTCCCTAAATTTCAATTACGCTTCCAATAATAACTACAATACGTCCCTGTAAGATACGTAGCCGCAGTTCTTGCATTTGCAAGATCTGAACTCGATATGCTTGTTCCGCTTGTCGCACCGGATGATGAGGCATACCGCCATCCATTTGGATTCTTAAACGTAACGCTTGTCAGACTGTAGCAATTTTCGAACGCATAATTTCCTATGCTCGTTACACTGTCGGGTATCACCACGCTTGTCAGACTGTAGCAATTTTCGAACGCATTATTTCCTATGCTCGTTACACTGTCGGGTATCACCACGCTCGTGAGGCTGGAGCAATCATGGAACGCACAAAAACCTATGCTCGTCACACTATCGGGTATCACCACGCTCGTCAGGCTGGTGCAATTATAGAACGCATGATTTCCTATGCTCGTCACACTATCGGGTATCACCACGTTCGTAATATCACCACGATCATAGAACGCATATTTATAAATTGCATAGTCATGGCCGTTTATTCCATTGGGAAGTACAAGCTCGGAATCTTTTCCCGTATATCCCATAAGATAATACTCATTCTTTCCTTCGTTTATATGGAATATATATCCGTCCTTCTCTACAAGCTTCTCTTCAAGCTTAATTCCCCCGAGTGTGTCAGTATATACGTCCTTTGCATAATATCCAACGGAGCCGTTTGAATCTGATCCTGCAGTTATTTTCAAATCAGACCAATTATATACCTCAATAAGCTTGTGGCAACCATAGAACGCATAACCACCTATGCTCGTCACACTGTCTCCTATCACCACGCTTATAAGGTTTCTGCAAGAAGAGAACGCATAACCACCTATGCTCTTCTTCACGCTGTCGGGTATCTTCACGCTCGTGAGGCTGGAGCAATATTGGAACGCAGAATAACCTATACTCGTCACACTGTTTCCTATCACTACGCTCGTCAGGCTGTAGCAATATGAGAACGCATCATCACCTATGCTCTTCACTCTGTCGGGTATCACCACGCTCGTCAGGCTGGTGCAACGTGAGAACGCACCAGCTCCTATGCTCGTCACGGGATAACCCTTGTATTTGGAAGGAATGATAACCTCACTTGCACTTCCGGCGTAATCTGTAACACTATATGTCTTTGAACTGTTATTAAATGAAAATACTACTCCCTTGTCCTTGTATGATTGACAGTTTATACAAGTGTTTTCATCATCCCAAGAATGCGCGTCGTGTACTATATCTATAATCTCTGTAGCCTTGTATTGGCAAACATCACAAATATGGTATCTGCTTCCCTCGGTCGTACAGGTGGGCTCAACTGTCACTACCCATTCCCCCCAGCTATGTGGAGTAATGCTAATGTCTGCGGTACATCCCCCTATCGTGCAATCGTACCAATGGTTATATTCGTTTTTTGACCACTCGGTTGTGGGCTGGTGCGCTTCGGGATCAATAATAACCTCTGTCGCCTTGTATTGGCAAACATCACAAACGTGATACCTGCTTCCCTCGGTTTGACAAGTGGTCGGCTCAACTGTCACTACCCATTCCCCCCAGCTATGTGGAGTAATGCTAATGTCTGCGGTACATCCCCATATCGTGCAATCGTACCAATGGTTATATTCGTTTTTTGACCACTCGGTTGCAGGCTGGTGCGCTTCGGGATCAGTAATAACCCCTGTCTCCTTGTATTTGCAAACATCACAAACGTGGTATCCACTACCCGTCTGACAAGTCGGCTCAACTGTCACTACCCATTCATTCCAATGGTGATCTAATTCAACCGTGAATTTGCACTCATCAAATTCTCCCTTTGAAGACTTATAAGCGCAATTTTTAACTATAACCGTCTTAAGCTTCGCGGGAATTGCCTCTCCCTGCCCCTCGGATTTCTCTGCGCCGAAAATGTATCCGAAATGTGTGTTTTCATTGCCGTTCGGAGTCGCTCCAACAAACGGTATCTTCATTGACGTAGGCTTTTGTCCCTCAAGTGCGCCGAAGGCCACGCAAACAGTACTATCGGCAATTTCAAGCTCGCCTGTGAGAGTACCCTTGTATCCGTAGAAGATGTTTCCTATATAAACGGCGCCCTTAGGCTGAGCATTCCACCACGCTGTATTGTCAAAGCAGCCTTTCTCTATGTAGGTTATACTATCGGGTATATCAACACTCATCAGGCTGGTGCAACCATAGAACGCATCATCTCCTATACTCGTCACGCTGTCTGGAATATAGACACCCATCAGGCTGGTGCAACCATAGAACGCACGACTTCCTATGCTCGTTACACCGTCGCCTATCGCCACTCTCATCAGGCTGGTGCAACCATAGAACGCATCATCTCCTATACTCGTCACGCTGTAGGGAATCGTAACATTTGTAAGACTATTGCAACCATAGAATGCGCTATCACCAATGCTTTTAACACCGTTTCCTATCGTTAATTGGGCAAGATTTTTGCAACCGTAGAATGCCATAGAATCAATATTCGTCACGCTGTCCGGAATAACCACACTCACTAAGCTTTCACAATCTCTGAAAGCACCGGAAGCGATATTCTTTACTCCATTCGGTATGGCAACTTGTTGAATGTTGTTTTTTCGTATATAATTACGGAAATACTCGTAATTTTCCAACGCCAAATTACAGTATGCTATTTTTTCTTCTACGTCTTTGTATTCAGGGTCGTCAATATCTTTAAACATCGATATAGCTTCTGTGTAATTACCCGAATCCATCAACGCGACAGCCTTATTGTATTTAGCGTTTGGAATAATTACAGAATTGAACAACAAAATTACTGAAATGATGATGGTAAGAGAAGCAACGCTGAATGATACTCTTTTAAGATTCTTCTTCCTCTTTTCTTTCAGTATTCTTATATTTTTAAGGCGTTCTATTTCTGCCTTGATTTTTAACTCTGCAATTTTTGTCTCACACTCTTTTATTTTCTCGTCGGCATCCTTCCATTCCCGTATGCCTTCAAATTTATTTAAGGCATCCTCAACGTCAAAAATATTATCACTTGACATCATGTTTAATGCAAGCTTGTAAATACGGTTATAAACTCCGTGTATTCCCTGTCTGCATTGCTCTATCTTCTCGCTGGTATCCCTCCAGCCCGGAATTTCATCAAACCTTGATATAGCTTTCTCATAGCCTTCAATGGTATCTGCACTCATCATTTGAAGTGCAGTGGAATATATGGTGTCCTTTCTTGCAGCCTCTTCCTTTTCCTTGATCGAAAGGATTCTTTTTTTGCATTCCTCTATTTTTTCGTTAGCATCTCTCCAGCTTGGAATTTCTCCAAACCTTGATATAGCGTCAGCATAATAATGCACGATATCGAGACTCATCAAACGCATCGCCGCGCTGTATATCTTGTCCTTGCGTATTGCCTCGTTGCGCTCGTTAATAGCGGTAATATATCCTTTTAGCGTGTTCGCAGTCTCCTCGTCACCAAACTTAACCGCCTTTTTAAAGTTTCCGTTATTATCAAAGGGCTCGGCACAGTTAACAAGCTCGTCCTGCGTTCTCACCTTCAAATCGATCATCAGCTTCAATATGTAAGCCTTCGCGTTTTCGGGATCAATATCAAGAGCCTTCTCGCAATAATTACATGCGTCCTGCCATTCGCCGTCGTCAATGAATATAGCGGCGCGCTTTAAAATTGGCTCAACGTTTGTGTTATTAAGAAAAGCGGGAGCAAAAGCCGCCTGCGAAATAACGGGATCGGGGGTGGGTACAGCTTTCTTTTCCTGCTTCTTTTCGGGCGCCTTCTCTGCCGCCGAAACCAGCTGTAAAACAACCCTTTCGGCAACCGCCTCGGGTGAATACACTCTCTCGTATCCGTCGAAAAACTCGTTGCTTATAGCATCTGCCGCGTTAAAGCCTCTGCTCTCCTCAATTCTGTATTCCACGCGCGGCTTTTTGAGTTGATGGGGCATCGTGGCGTAATTGTTTTTGTGCTCGGCGGGCGCGTTCTCAATATCCTTGTTTTGGATATAAGGCAGCTCCTTTGTCAGCGCATCACAGCTGAAATTGCGTGAATTTGCGCTTGAAACGAATACAAAGGATTTGCAGTGATCCATCGCATCCTCAAGCAGTCTGTCGTAATTCTCAACAGATCCCTTTCCGTGGCGGAGGTTTCGCGCCGCAACAAAGCACTTTAGTCCCTGTGCCTCAAGCACCTCGCAAAGGTCGGAAACCGTGTCCATATCCTTGCTCGAATAAGCGATAAACACCTCTCGGGGCATCTTCGTCTCGTAAACGCCGCTCTCAACCTTTTCGGCCTCGATCGAGATTTCCGTCGAATATCTTTCAAAGAGTGCCAGGTCTCTCATCTTGTATGCGCGCTCAACAAGATTGTTAAGCTCCAAAAGATATTCCGTCTGCAAGGATTTTATAAGAAAACGAACTACGCTGTCTATCTCAGAGTAGTTTTCCTCAACGTTTATTTTTCTGATATGCCTGGTTATCTGTCGGATGTTGTTTCCAACGGCTACCTCGTAAAAGCAAGCGGCAAAATCTGTCGGCAAATACTTTTTCAGCTCAGCCGCGCACTCGCGCACCTTTTCGCTGCTTATGTATTCCTCGTTCACCGCATCGTAAAGATTGCGGCGAAGATTGCAGATTATCTCCCTCTTTACCTCGTCAAACGCCTCTTTCAAGTCTCTGGTATTTCTCTCAGCAACAGCCCTGTCATAGACACAGCCGCAGTATATACACTTCATCCTGCCGCCGTCTGTCACAGAAAGCTCTCCGCCGCATCTTTGGCAGCGATGCTCCAAGATCTCCATTTTTCGTCCCTCCAAAGGTGAAAATTAAAATATATTTTAATATTAACATATTATTATCGCGTTGTCAACAATTTCCTAAACTTTTGGCTTGTGTATTTTGTAAAACGTCTTACCTCATTTAAAGGATGCACCGCTCCTGATAATGCTTTTGTGCAATTTGCACAACACATTTCTCAAAATTGCTAATTTGAACCTGAAACCACACAATTTTGCGTTATATTGCGTTATTTTCATTTATTTTGCAAAACTCAAAAAAATGAATATAAAAAAGCTCTCCAATGAATATCGGAGAGCCTTAAAACCCTTATATCATAAGGGCATAAAAACGAAATTGTATAATTATGCAGAAAAAATGAAAATACATTCACTGAATTTTATGCTTCAAGCTCGTCATAAAGCGCCGCGCCGATAACGGTGCCAAAGCTTGAGTTTTCCGGTATTATAAAGTTGATTCCAAAGCTTGTCAGCCCCGCAAAAACATTTCTTACAGCCTCAATATTTGTAAGATTTCCAATAACTACAACGTTTTTTACGTTATTTCCCTTTGCCGCAAATACCGACATCATAGCAACCGTTTCAGCAACCATGTTCGCAACACCAAGCGCAATATCGGCATTTGTCGCAAGATCAGAAACCTTTCCAAAGTTCGCCGCCGTCAGATCCTCATTAACCCCGGTATACTTTGAATTCATTGAAATATCCTTAACTCTAAGGTCAATATTATCAAGATTTCCTTCCTTGCAAACCTCTTCTATATGCTCAATTGTCTCAATTCCGGTAAGCTTTCTTGTGAGACCGAGCAATGTTCCACCGCCAACGCCGGTGCCGCCAAGATAGTTGATTTTCGTTGTATTACAAAGCTTTTTGGCATGTACGATAGCAGTGCCTGTTCCCATACTTACAATAATTGCCTCGTCGAGTCCCGAAAGATAAAGTCCTCCAAGTCCAACAGCGGAAAACTCCGGAACGGTCTGGCATTTAAGATTGTAGATAGGATTTTGCATGTGCGTAGCGCCAACTCCGGTAACCATAACCTTGTCAATATCTTCAAGACCAAGCCCGTTTTGCGATGTGAACTTTCCGAAAGCGCCGTATATTGAAGTAATGGGATCTGTAGCCCTTACCAGAAAAGGAGAAATAAGCTCAACATTACCATTGTCACCTTTGCGAAAACCAACAATTTTTGTTGTGCTGCCTCCAACGTCTATTCCGATAACGTTTTTGAATTTGCTCATAATCCAACCTCGATTCTTCGATTGTATAGTAATCTAAACATAAAATACAACTATATTGAGATTAATTATACCACATAAAATGAACTTTGTCAACCAAAAACACAAATAGCAATATTATCATTGCATTTTCAATAAAAAATATATTTGAAATTAAGCAATTTTTTTCAAAAATGCTATTGACAAACAAGATTATCTGTGGTATAATATCAAGGTCGTCAAGAGAAAACGACAAAATAACAAGAAGATCTGGGTGTGGCGCAGCTGGTAGCGCGCTACCTTGGGGTGGTAGAGGCCGCAAGTTCAAGTCTTGTCACTCAGACCAAAAATCGGGAGTCGTAAGATTCCCGATTTTTCTTTATTTCACAAGGGTTTTCAGCACTTTCGGGTGATGGGAACCCTTGTCTCGTTATTTCGTAATTTCCTCAATTTTGCCCCAAAAAATGAGGTTAGTACATACCTTGGTACATACCTCGAAAAAGTACATTTCACGCGAGAGTAGAGGCCAGCGGCTCTACTCTCGGATGAAAATTAAATTTTTCTTCATTCCGAGGTACATACTTTTTGCCGAAATGGAGGAAATTTTTATGGCAAACATTACCCCAAAAGCCAACGGAACTTATCTTGTCCGTATTTCCTGCGGGCTTGACAGTGCAGGAAAACAAATCGTTAGGTCTAAAACATTTAAGCCGTCGAGACCCAATCTATCCTATCAAAAGCTCAACAAAGAAATCGATGCGTTCGTCGAACAGTTCAAAGAAGAGTTGGAAAAGGAACAAAAAGGAATCGTCCGTTTCGATAAGATGACTTTAGCGGACTTCGCTAAAAAGTATCTGAGTATGAAAAAGACTGTTCTCTCCCCTACTACTTATCCATTTTATGAGATGATCATCAACACGGAGATTATTCCGAAGTTTGGGCACATGAAGCTTTCCGAGATCAGAACATATCACGTTCAAGATTTCATCAACTACCTCACTACTGAGAAAAAAAGAGGCGACGGAGCCCCGGGAGGAATTGGTGCAACAACAGTCAGACGATATACTACCGTCTTTCGTTCTATGCTCTCTCTTGCCTATCAGCTTGAGTATACCGAGAATGATGTCGGTGCCTCCAGAAGAATCGTATTTCCAAAAGACGAGCCAACTGAGCTTGAAGTATATTCCGAAAAAGAGGTAGCAGATATTCTTGAAGCGCTCAAAACAGAACCGACAAACATCCGCGCTCTTATCGAGATTGCGCTTTTTACAGGCATGCGCCGTGGAGAGATTGTAGGGCTTAAATGGTCAGATATTGACTTTGAAAATCAAAAGCTTTCAGTAAGAAGAAGCATTTATAAGAATAAGGATGGCAAAGCGCAGGAAAAGCTTCCGAAAACGAGGGGAAGTATTCGCACAATGTCCATTCCTGATTGTCTGTGTAAAACACTTCTCGAATATAGAATGCAGCAGGACAGACACATCTCCTTTATGGGAGACGCTTGGAAGAATCTTGATTACGTGTTCACAGAGGAAGACGGATACGTAATGAATCCGCAAACCCCAACGAAGCAGTTTTCAAAATTCTTAAATCGACACAACATCCGCCATTTGAAGTTTCACGGTTTAAGGCACACATCTGCCACGCTTTTGCTCGCAAATGGCTGTGACATTAAGACGGTATCCACCCGTCTGGGACATTCTGACATTGAAACTACCGGGATCTACGTTCACGCACTTGAGCGTGTAGACAGAACGGCTTCTCAAACATTTGATAAGCTCATTTCTCAAAATGTCGGCTAAAGACAAATAAGGCGGCAAGGATTCATTTCCCTGCCGCTTTATCTATTTGTTTTTGCTCGTTTGATTTTCGGTATTACGACCTGTGCAGAGATTGCTGTGCTCATTTGCTCAAGAATATCACGGCGCATCATGTCACTCTTCGCAAAGGAAGGTGCCTGTACACTCATAATCTTCTCGCAATAGGGTGCATCAAAGCTCTGCATTGCAATATAACGTCGGCAACCGATCTTGATACTGCTGATTCTTCCGTCAGCTACACACCGCCTGATGTGCTCCTCCCCGATACCAAGCTCGGGACGGGTTTCGCGCAGCTCCATAATAGCCCCACGTATGCTTCTGATATGAGGAACGTTAGCTTTGTCCTCAAATTCAAGCAAGTCATTAAGTGTCGTAATCATGTTGCCAAACTCAATTACTGTTCTGACACCGTGACTGCTGTGACTCAAATGCTTATCCTTGATCAAGGAGATAAGCATATCTTCGTTTACTGCGGAGCGAGAATCAATGGATCTGATCTCTTTCACCGCCTGTGGTAATGTTCTTACTCGCATTGAATCTCCCTCCTTTTAATTAATTCATGATACAAGCTGCGAGAGCGTCTGCAGCACGCTTTTTAGCGCTGTCATACGCCGTAAGGTATTGTTGAGTGGTTCTGATGTTCTCGTGACCGAAAACGCTCTTAACGGTTTCTATGTCGACTCCGTTTTTAATCATCAATGATCCGCAGGTATGTCTGAGCCCGTGAAGCTTCAAATGACGAAGCCCGCACTTTTCCTCAAACCGTGAACAGATTTCGGTAGGCAAGCAAATGTTGATCATATTACCAAAATCGTTGGTGAATACGAAGCCTTGCTCATTCCAAGATCTGCCCGCTTTGATACGCTGCTCGACCTGTTCCTCGCGCCAAGCCAAAAGAACCTCAGCATATGCTTCTGAGAAAAATACTGTTCTGACACTGCTCTGGGACTTGGGCGGCTTCAATGCTTGAGGCTGCCCTTTGGTTTTGTAAGCACTTCTGCTGATGTACATGCTTCCCGATTTGAAGTTGATATCAGACCACATGAGCCCTACAACCTCTCCTCGTCTCAGTCCCAAAAGCAACGACGTCATCAAGAGTGCTCTGATTTGAGGATTTTCTTCCTTTAAGCCATTGAAGAAGATACGCGCTTCATCATCGTCATATGCCTGAATTTGCGGCTTTACAATACGAGGGTAATCAATTGCTTGTCTATGAAGAATATCCTTTTCTGCATAGCCCATCTTGTGCGCCTCAGTCATTACAGACGAAAAAACGGTAGCATAACGCTTAACCGTTGCGCCGGACAGTGGCTCCGAATTTTCTTCGTTACAGCGAGAGCCTGCGGAAGCTAAATAATCCACAAACGACTGTAAATGCGCAGAGCTGATATCACATACTCTGACACGCCCAAAGGACGGAATCAAGAACTGATCTGCCACAGATTTATAAAACTGAACCGTAGTAGGAGAAAGCTTAACTTCTATCCTTTTATAATAATGCTTCTGAATAAAATCAGCAAGCGTAATACCAAAGGGGTTGATTTGCTCAACCTTTTGCTTTCTGCCAGGTGTAAAAAGTCCGTTATGTACGGAAGCTTCAAAGAGCTCTGCAAACTCCTTTGCTCCTCTCTCTGCTGCACTCGCTGAAATTCCCTTCGGCGGTTTATATGTTGTTGAAACAAGGTCCTGTTTTCCACCGGGCTTGCCTCTGGAAACTCTGATACAGTAGGTACCGTTCTTTCGTCTATAATAACTTGCCATTATCGTTCTCCTTTCTATAGATTTTGAATTATTTTTAGTAAAAAGAAAATTATTTTCAAGCGGTCGGTTACGAGCCGACTCCATAGGAATCTCACCTCCCCCGGGATCTCCGCAGGCAGCTTTTTGACTGAAGTATCATTATCCCTTGCGTCTGTCGTCGCCCTCCGCCGATAGTAATTCGGCTTCACCCAAAATATCGTTTTATCGCTCCCCTCAATTTGAGGATCTTGGCGCACCTTTTAGGCTTGGCTTGCTCGCTCATCACGAATTAACGCAGGTAACGTGCTTGAATATAAAGAATATTCAGTTTTCAAGGATCAAATTATAAGCATTTGGGATGCTTTCATATATAACCACGCATCAGATTTTTCAAAAGGGACATAATCTCTAAAAAATCTTCAAAAAAATTTTCAGACCTTGAATTTTCCGATATTCATGATAATTTTGAGAAGGATCTCTTGCCGAAGATCCTCGTCAATCCGACCGTCTATGTAGCTGTGCTTGTTTACGACCTGCATATACATCTCAATGATCTCGGTCATTGCTTCGTTATTCCCTTTCTGTGCTTCAATGATTAAGTCCCTGAAACTCATTTTCTTTTCAGTTGCCATAGTGCTTCTCCTTATAAATCTTAATTGCCTCTATCGTGAGTGCATATAATCTTTTGGTGTGTCGGTACGAATACCCAATAACATCCGCAATCTCAGTCAATGGCTTTTCTTCAACAACGTGAAGGTAAAGAATTTTCTTACTAACTTCTGAGAGCTCAACAAATGCCTTTTCAAGCCACTCTACCGAGAAATCAAAGCCCCAGATGCGATCCAAAGCCAAGCCTTGTTCTGTATCTTCTATAAGAAGCCTGTCCTCTTGCATTTCGTCAATTGAATCTATCATTGTGTGCTTCTTCTCTTTCCTTATATAATCTATCTTCGTATGATATGCGAGTGTATCGAGCCAGTTTGTAAATTCCGCTTGAAGTCTATTGTTTTCCATATTAATCTCCTTGTTTTTTGAATTTTGAAATGTTCTAATCGAGTTTCAAAATCCAACAAGGAGGCGCACGAGCCGACAAAATACAAGATTTTTCGCACGCAAAAACGCACCCATCAAGCAGCAGTGTATGCCGCAAGATGAGTGCGCTCAATTCATTATTTATACGAACTGTCAGTTCAGTATTGATCCCAGAGGAACCCATAGAGAACGACTTGTTGTATTTACAAGCATCAAAGGCTTGTCCTATGTATAATCCGTATCATATTCGCTGCTTTTAATAAGCAACGTAGCGTTGGAGCTCCAACACATAAAAAATCACCCCTTCCGAAAAATCGATCTTGGGGTGATATGCGCGTGGAGATACACCGCCAAAACGTCTTTTTTTTATTGGCGGTTCGCTTTGTTCATTATTTTATGTACTGACTGTTCTCTAAAAATTGACCTGCTATGCCATTATAAACCTGACCTTAATATGATAAAATAATTATATACAAAGGAGGTTGCAATAATGGAAGAAAAGAAAAGATCTCCGCTTGGTGATATCATAAAGAATGCTCGTCAGAAAAACGGGTTAACGATAGAAGAGCTGGCTGAGAAAGCTGATATTACGGTTCGTTATTTATACCGTATTGAAAATCAGGATGCAAAGCCGAGCTACGAGCTTCTCTATTTTTTGATCAGAGAGCTTGCCATTGATCCCGACACCATTTTTTATCCTGACAAGCCCGTACAGGACAATGAGCTGGAAAGCTTGATCCGACGACTCTATAATTGCGATGAACGTGCGATTAAGGTCATAAAGGCAACAGCAACGAGTCTTCTGAACACCTTACCGGAAAATAAGTGAAAAAACAGTCGTTGGGGGCTGTTTTTTCTATTGTAAGAAGATTTTACCATATAAAAGTCAAGAAAGAGTCAAGAAAAAGAAAGGATTTAGGAAACTTTTGGGCGGCAAGGAATAACTCCCTGCCGCCCGTACATATTTATATTTTTATCCTTCATATTGGAATCGGTAACCGATACCCCATACGTTCCTGATATATTCAATATCCGCCTCCGACATCTTTTGCCTGAGTGAGCTGATATGTGTTTTAATTACGCTCTCAACGTTATAAACTATCTTATCGTCCCATGCATAATCGTACAGCTGATCCTTGGTGAAAACCCTTCCGGGGTGGCTCGCCAAGCAAAGCAGTATGTCAAACTCCTTCTTGGTGAATGCAAGCTCCTTGCCTTTGAGAAACGCTTGTCTGGTCACGGGGTCAATAATCAGATCGTTACCGCATACAAGCGTATAGCATAATTTTTCGTCAGGAGTAATGCTTTCACTCAGTCTCATCAATGAATGTGCCTGCGCCAAGCACTCATCGGTTGTATAGGGCTTTCCCATATATGCATTAGCTCCGGCATTGAGTGTATGTATCCGATGCTCATAGTCGGTCTGTGAGGATAGTACAAGAATAGGCATAGTTCTTGTATCCCTCATAATCTTTAGAAATTTATGATCATCCTCCGCAGACATATGTGCATCAAGAATAATCAGCGCAAATTCGATTTTGATAAAATATTTCATTGCGTCCTGCATGGAGGTAACGCAGATAACCTCGGACACACTGGATAGAAGCCTTCCCTTTATTTCATCAGCCTCATGCTGATCGTGATTAATGATTAGTACGTTCTTTTTCATGATTTTCTATATTTTCCATAATCCTTTCGAGGTAAAACAACTTGTCTGGCGTTTATAAATAAAAAGCGCAATACCAAAAGAAATATTCTTTGGCACTGCGTCGAAGCGTCGGGCACTTTATTATTTTACCATATTTTACCATATTCGATTGTTTTTGTCAAGAAAATCTCATCGACAAAAGCCGACACAAAATTCACTTATCGAGCTTTTTCTTTTTGAGAACCTCAATTTTGAATTGCTTTGCGTTTACAATACATTCGGTTCTGCACTTTCTGCAAAAGAGAGGAAAGTGCTTCAATTCTGTATCAGCCATCAGCTTCACTCGTGTGTTTTCCTCGCATACCGGACACTTTATCCATTGATACTCATCCATATCCCTTATTCTCCTTTGATGAAAAAAATGGGAGCTATGTATAATAACCCCCGCGTGAAATAAGAAATTTCCCTACGTTGGCATTATCCAAATCAGGTCAAAGGGTCGAAGGCTTAACCTTCCTCTCAGCTTGTAGACAAAATGCAAGCTCCCCATGGCTATTTAATTATGGAAAATACTATTTAACCAGCGTTTTTTGTAAAAAATAACTATGAAAAAAACTTGAAATTTAATGTGTTTGGGAGTATAATATATTTGCTTATGCAGAGTAGGCTACCGAGCGTCAAGTGCCATCCAAACGGGGAGTTGTTGGGTGGACGAAGGGTTTCCGCGGTTCGGTTGCCGCATCCCGCTGCCGAATCCAAGGGACCACCTCCTTGCTTCCGGAACTACGGGACAAAGGAGGTTATTTTTATGCAAAAAGCAAAAAGTTCAAACAACATTAAAATGATCTGTCTTGCCGGAGTTATGGCTGCCCTCTACGTTTGCCTTGACTTTTTGGCAGTATCGGTCAGTGCTCCGTTCGGTAATAACCTGAAGATCTCTATCAGCGGACTTCCTGTTATTATCGTTGCCGTCTTCTGCGGCCCTTGGTGGGGCGCGGCAACCGGCTTTATCGGTGCTTTTATCGGGCAGTTGATCTCCTACGGTATCGGTCCGACGACGATTCTCTGGGTTATTCCCGCAGTCGCTCGCGGAATACTTATGGGTTATCTGTTCAGAGCATTCAAGAAAAGCACGAAGCCCAGCATCATCGCAATTGAAACCTGTATCAGCTCGCTTGTAGTAACGCTGCTCAACACAGGTGCCTTGCTTCTCGATAATATGATGTATGGGTACACAACCTATTACGCAATCTTTGTTGCGATCCCTATGAGAGTCGTCGCGGGAATTCTTACCGCTCTCGTTTTCTCTCTTATGCTCCCCACGATCCTCAATTCACTGAACAATCACGTAAAACTATATTCTGCATAATAAAGGAAACTCAATTTTGAGGCGAAAGGCTGAGGTGGAAGCCTTTCGCCTTTTCTATTGGCAATTATTCTACGGTAGGAAATGTCCCGTTCTTCAAAGACTCAAGCATAATAGTTGCGCTGCTTGCATTCGTTGCAAGCGGAATCTTCTGTAGGTCGGAAAGACGAAGGAGCGCGGAAACATCAGGCTCATGAGGCTGTGCAGTAAGAGGATCGCGAAGGAAAATAATCAAACCAAGCTCACCGTTTGCAAGCATAGCTCCGATCTGCTGGTCTCCGCCAAGGGGACCGCTTTTCATTCTATGTATCGGAAGTGCGGTCTCGCCCATTATAAGCGTTCCTGTGGTTCCGGTTGCGTAAAGCTCATAGTTTGCGAGAACATCCTTATACTTCTTTGCAAGCTCAATGATCTCTTCCTTTTTCTTATCGTGTGCAATCAATGCAATTTTCATCATATCGTCCTCCTTTATGCAAGTGCGTACTTGCTTGAATAGTATGTATAAAGCTCCTCAAAGTCTGCGCCTTGCTTGATTCCTCTGACAGACTCGTGAAGATTCATATTGTAGTGAGCAGTATCTATAACACAGGCTGCGATGTTCGAGCAATGGTCTGCAACTCTTTCAAGGTCAGTCAGAATATCAGCCCAAACGAAGCCTGCTTCTACCGTGCAGGTACCGTCCTTCAAACGAAGAATGTGCTGATTTCTCAAATGCTCCTTCAGATCGTCAATAACCTGTTCCAGAGGCTCGATCTTGTAGGCTGCCTCCAAGTCGTTATCAATAAATGCGGTTTTGGACAGAGCAAGAATCTCTCTTGATGCTGCGCACATTGTTTCGATTTCGTGACGTGCTTCCGGCGAGAACTCAATTCCCTTTTCCGCAAGCTCTTCCGCTGCTTCAAGTAAGTTTACGCTGTGGTCTGCAATTCTTTCGTAATCTCCAATCACCTTCAAGAGACGAGAAACTGTTGCGCTGTCGTTATCCGTTATCTGATTACGGCTGAGCTTAATGAGATAGGTTCCTATTATGTCCTCATAATGGTCTGTCTTATCCTCGAGTTCACGGATAAGCTCACCTGCTTTTCCGTTTGGAGCAAACAGAATGTTAAGACCGGTATCGAAGGATTCGGTTGCATCGATTGCCATTTTCGAAACCACTGCGTTGCAACGGTCAAGAGCGATTGCAGGGGTGATAAGCAAACGCTCGTCAAGCTCGCTCTGCTCTTCCTTTTTCTTTGCATCGGGCACAAGCTTCAATGCCAGCTTTTCAAGCAACGAGGACATCGGGAGCAGGAGTGCGGTACAAAGGATATTGAATATCGAGTGAGCAACAGCGATTCCAAGATAGGACGCCGAGGCATCAAGAATTGCGGGCTTCAGGATTGCAGAAAGGATGCTGAATACTGTGAGCCATACCACCGTACCGATGATATTAAAGGAAAGGTGAATGACTGCTGCACGCTTTGCATTTCTGTTAGCACCAACCGACGAGATCATCGCGGTTACACAAGTACCGATGTTCTGACCCATAATAATCGGAATAGCAGCTCCGTAGGACACCTGACCCGTTACCGTCAATGCCTGAAGGATACCGACGGATGCGGAGCTCGACTGCAAAATTGCGGTGATAAGAAGTCCTACAAGCACACCGAGGATGGGATTCTTGAACATCAGGAACAGATTCTGGAATTCTGGAACGTTTGCCAGACCTGCAACAGCATCAGACATTGCATCCATACCGAACATCAGCGTTGCAAATCCGAGTAAGATCATTCCTGTATCCTTTTTCTTGCTGGCTTTGCCGAACATCAGAAGAGCCATTCCGACCAAAGCAAGAATAGGAGTAAAGGACATTGGCTTCAAGAGCTTTATGAATACGTTGTCTCCCGAAATACCGCCAAGGCTGAGGATCCATGCGGTTACGGTCGTACCAATATTCGCGCCCATAATAACGCCAATAGACTGCTTGAGCGTCATAATACCGGAGTTAACGAAGCCTACGACCATAACCGTGGTTGCAGATGAGCTCTGAATAACTGCGGTAACACCCAAGCCGGTTAAGAAGGCTTTGAACTTGTTTCCTGTCAGCTTGCCAAGGAGGAGCTTCAAGCCGCCTCCGGCACGTCTTTCAAGGGCATCGCCCATTACGTTCATACCAAACAGGAACAAACAAAGTCCGCCTACCAAAGCTAATATATCAAATAAATCCATTTATACTTCCTCTCTTCCACACACACAATTTTACACACAAAAATAGGAGGCATCCTTGCAGATGCCTCCGAAAGTCATTTCCGATCTCCCGGCGGCGCACCGCATCAGGTTATCTTTGATTGTCAGTTCACAATCAGAACTTAAATTTGAAAGTATTGTTTCTCTGTTTTTTTCAAAATGCAGCATTATTAACCACACAGGATGAAGTCAATATCAATAGCAAGTCATTATGCAAAAGCGGCACCAATAATACCAGCATCATTTCCGCACACAGCAGTTACGATCTCGGTTTTCTTTTCATATCTTCTTGCATAATCTTCTTTGTCTACAATGGGTTGAATCAAATCAATTAAAAATTGTTTTTCTCCAGAAACTCCTCCACCGATAACAAAGATATCGGGCTGAAAAATGTTAATCAATGAAACCACACCCGATGATAAGGCATCGATATATTCCTGAATCACCCTTTTTGCTGCTTCATCACCATTCTTGTAGCTGTCAAATGCAACGCGAGCATTAATTTCATTAGCCAGTGCCATCATTGTCGGCTCACTTTTTTTCTTACAATTTTCAATCTCATTTTTTGTAAGCTCAACAAGAGCAGTAGCAGAGGCATATCTTTCAAAACAACCTTTTCTACCACAAGAACATGGCTTACCGTTTCTTTGGATCACAATGTGTCCAAGCTCACCGGCTGCTCCGTTAGAACCACTTAAAAGTTTACCGTCAACAGCAACTCCTCCACCAATACCTGTTCCAATAGTTATCATTACCGCATTTTGCTTGCCCTTGGCAGAACCAACTGTCAGTTCTGCCATAAGGGCTGCATTTGCATCATTTATCACACCAATCCTGATGTTTTCGAAGTTCAGTGATAAAGCTTCGACAATATTTATCCCACTAAAAGGAATATTGGGAGTAAACATTATCATTCCGGTTTTCTCGTCAACTCCTCCAGGAACAGCAATACCTATTGAGATGATAGAGTCGATTGAAATATTGTTTATATCACAAACATAATGACACAGCTTTACGATATCTTCTATAATCTCGCTTGAATTTCTTTCTGCATTTGTAGGCACAGAAGCTTTACGAAGCAGATTGCCATATTCGTCTACAACACCTGCGGCAATATTTGTTCCTCCGAGATCAATTCCAATTCTAAACATTGAATCACCTTTTAGAATTTGAACTTAAAGGTATTGCTTCCCTGTCTCGGAATCTCAAATTCTTCGGGAAGGTCGGGGCCGCAGGAATGAGATCCTACACCGCGCATAGCAACGTCAATACAAACGTTGACAAAATCATTTTCTTCAAGCTCAAACGAGTGAAGCGTTTCTCTGAGCTGCTCCGTAGTATAGGGGTTGACCGAGCAGGAGAAGGGCTTCTCTGCCGTTACCTTGAAGAGATCCTTGACTGCAAGATATTTACAGTCGCAGTGGCTTCCGGACTCTTGAGGACGGATATACTTCATATCGTAGTTTTCCTCTGCGGAGCTTACGTAGTAACCGTACTCGCAGGCTGCCTTCTTATCCGCATAGCTTTCGCTGGGGCCAAAGCCAACGTAAGAGAAGTTGCAGTGTCCCTTGTCTACACCGAACTCAAAGCCGAATCTCGGGAAGCGTTCAATGTAATCGGCAAGCTTATAAGAAACGGAAACGGTAAGCTCGTTACCCGTAACGAGATACTCAAGCGTAAACTCTGCTGCGGGCATCAAGCAGTTTGCGGCAAGCGCACCCTCAAACTTGTAATGGTTCTTCGACTTCTCGCAGGAGAAGATATGAGGCTTGCAGCCACGGAGATTACAACGGGTGAACCAATGCGGAAGCAGGTCACGGTCGTTGTCGGTATATCTGGTAATATTGAAATGAATGGGTGTGCGGAGAACCTCGTTTCCGTCTGCCTTAATCGAGGTGATCTCGCCGGTGTGCTCGTTTACCTCAATGTCAATGTCAGAGGAGAACTTATAGGTGCTCTTGGGAATTTCCACGTCGGTGATCTCCGATTTGGTCTTTCCACCGTAGACAGCCTTCATCTCAAGGGCATTAGACTTGATCTTTCTATCGGGGGTCAGAAGACCGTCTGCACAGAAGTTACCGTCGTGCTCGGGCTCTTCAAAGTCACCGCCGTAAAGGAAGCCATCGTCGGTCTTGATACCGTGGTCTGCCCATTCCCAAACGAAGCCGCCCATCATCTGCTCGTTGTTATAGATCATATCCCAATAAGCAGCGATATCACCGCAGGAGTTACCCATAGCGTGGGTATATTCACAAAGAATGAAGGGACGGGTTTCCTCGGGGTTATCAAGAACCTTTTCCTGAATGGTCTGCAAGGAAGGATACATCATGCTGACCATATCCACCATATCGGTGTAATAATACTTGGGATCGGCATACTGGAGTCCCTCGTAGTGAATAGGACGGGTGCTATCGTGGTTACGGATGTATTTTGCGCCCTCAAAGAAAGCTTTACCGAAGGAGCTCTCGTTACCGAGCGACCAGATAATAACGCTTGTACGGTTCTTGTCTCTTTCAACAAGTGCCGCGTGTCTGTCGGTAATGCCGGGTGCAAAGAACTCATTCTCCGCATACTCCATCCAAAGAGGCGTATCATAACGTCCGTCGCGGGAGCAAGCGCCGTGCATTTGAAGGTCTGCTTCATCAAGCACGTAGATTCGGAACTTGTCGCAAAGCAGATAGAATTCGGGACTGTTGGGATAGTGAGAGGTTCTGACTGCGTTGACGTTCAGCTCCTTCATCAGGTGAATGTCCTTCGCCATATCCTCAAGGCTTACGGTTGCTGCGGTCTCGCAGTTGAAGTCGTGGCGGTTAACACCCTTGAGCTTTACTGCAACGCCGTTAACCTTGAACACTTTACCGTCGATGCTGACCTCACGGAAGCCGATCTTCTCTTCGATCTTCTCGCCGTTTGCATAGAGGTAAAGTCCGTAGAGCTTGGGATCCTCGGGAGTCCAAGGACGGATGCCCTCAACGGTGAGGGTTGCACTCTCTCCAACTTTAGCTACTACTTCGGTCTCACCGAACACGCAACGAATATCCACGTCACTCATATTTATCACAGTGACGGTTCCGTTCTTGCCATCGATCTTGGTTTCGAGCTTATAGTCAGTGATGTGCTTTTCGGGACGGGTAAGGAGATATACGTTTCTGAAAATTCCGGAGAAACGGAATTTATCCTGACACTCAAGGTAGGTGGAAATACACCACTTCAAGACGAGTACGTCGATGGTGTTCTCTCCGTTCTCCACAAGCTCGGTCACGTCAAACTCACTGGTTGCGTGAGAGATCTGGGAGTAGCCCTTGAACTGTCCGTTAATGTAAAGGTAAAATGCAGAATCAACACCTTCAAAGTTGATATAATACTTTTCGCCGGGGGTCTTTTTCAGATTGAAGGTGCGACGGTAATGCCAGCAGGGATTCTCGTAAGGAAGGTGCGGGAGCATAACCGGGAAAGGATATCTGATGTTGAGATACTGAATATGGTCATAGCCGTGCATCTGAACACACGCGGGAACGGGGATTCTGTCCTCAAGCTTTTCGTTGATCTCAAAATCCTCAACGTGGTCGTGCTTCTTGATCTGCCATACACCGTCAAGAGAGGTAAAGCGGGAGCTGGATGCGCGGTCCTGAATGCCGTGCTTGGTTCTGATTACATCATTCTCTGCGAAAGGAATATAATAGCTTCTATGAGGGGTTGTGCCAATTCGTTCGAATCTTTCGTACTGTTTCATTTGAATGCCTCCTTATACGTTACCGTATACGTCCGGTACGGTCTTGTCTTCTTTTGCTTCGAGAAGCTTTTCGTTTGCCTTCTCAACTTTGAGAAGCGAGATCAGGAAGAATACAGCTGCGCAAATAATGATGGGAGCCCACAGATAGAGGAAATGGAGCATTCCGGTGGTTGCTGCATTCTGGGTTGCTGCGTTATCAACGTAACCGGCTGCATCGAGGAGCCAGCCGCAGATAGCAGTACCGAAAGCACCACCAATTTTAATGCCGAGCGAAGAGCAAGAGAACATCATACCGTCAATACGATGACCGGTGGTAAGAG
>JAZUBI010000211.1:0-3678 GCA_045638385.1 Eubacteriales bacterium | reverse complement strand
TGTTCACAATACTCTCAAGATATTCCTGTCTGCCGCTGTTGGGTACGGGGCAGGTGCCCATCTTCTCTGCGTGAGCGGCAAGCTCAGCAAGCGTTGAATTTCCACTTCTGATCTTCTGTCCAAGCTCACACTTAAAGCTCTCATACTTCTTCTCAACAAACGTATCAAGCTCGCCGTTCTCAATAATCTCCGCCGCCTTGATAAGTCCAAGAGCAAATGTGTCCATTCCAAGAATGTAGGCATGGAACATATCCTCATAGGTGTTACTCGGTCTGCGGTTCTTGGCATCAAAGTTAAAGCCGCCCGTAAGACCGCCTGCCTTTAATACCTCATACATGCAGCGTGTGCTTTCGTAAACGTCATAGGGGAACTCATCGGTATCCCAGCCGAGCAGATAGTCTCCCTGGTTAGCATCGATGGAACCGAGCATTCCGTTGATCGCGGAAATACGAAGCTCGTGCTGGAACGTGTGTCCTGCAAGCGTTGCGTGGTTTGCCTCGATATTCATCTTGAAATCCTTGTCAAGTCCGTACTGACGCAAAAATCCGATTGCCGTTGCCGCGTCAAAGTCATACTAATGCTTCATGGGTTCCTTGGGCTTGGGCTCGATGTAGAAGTCGCCTGTGAATCCAATGCTTCTGCCGTATTCAACGGCCATTCTCATAAGATTCGCGATATTCTCCTGCTCAAACTTAACGTCTGTATTAAGAAGAGTCTCATACCCCTCGCGACCTCCCCAAAATACATAGCCGCGACCGCCGAGCTTAACGGTGAGCTCAAGTGCCTTCTTGATCTGCGCTGCTGCAAAGCAGTAAACGTCAACGGAGTTGGTGCTTCCCGCGCCGTTCATGAATCGGGGATTGGAGAACATATTAGCAGTTCCCCAAAGGCATTTGATGTCTGTTCCTTTCATCTTTTCAAGTATGTAGTCGGTTATCTCGTCAAGACGGCGATTGGTCTCGTTTATATCGTCTGCTTCGGGAACGATATCTACGTCGTGGAAGCAGAAATATTTGATGCCGAGCTTCTGCATAAACTCAAAACCTGCATCAACCTTTGCTTTCGCGTGCTCCATAGTACCCTTTTCCGCGCCAAAGCCCTTGTCGGCAGTGTCTCTGCCGAACATATCCGTGCCTGCAGCACAAAGATTGTGCCACCAAGCCATAGCAAACGGCAAATGCTCACTCATCTTTTTGCCCATAATAACTTTGTCAGCGTCATAGTATCTAAAGGCAAGGGGATTTTTGGTATGCTTGCCTTCATATTTGATCGTAGGTATATTCTTGAAAATTTCGCTCATTGTCTTACTCCTTTATTGCCTTATATAAATTTTTCACCGCGGGATATATTCTGCGGTATCTTTCGTATCGGTCAGCATAAAGCTCGGAAAGCTCTTTGCTCGGCTTTACTGTTTCTTTGATTTCAAAGAATTTACTGATGGCTTGATTTACGTTCTCAAACCGTCCCGCGCCAACCATAGCGAGGATAGCCGATCCATACCCGGGACCTTGCTCGGTTACGGGAATATTCAACTCAATATCGAGCACGTTTGCGAGTATTTCGCGCCATATCCGTGATTTTGCTCCGCCACCACACAGGCAGCTGGACTTTATGTCAATTCCAAAATTCTTGATTACTTCCAGATTGTCTCGGATCGCAAATGCAACACCCTCAAGCACGGCTTGGTACATATCGCTTCTTGATGTATTCGGACGAAGCCCTATGAACATTCCGGTGGCGTTCGCATCGTTGATCGGACTTCGCTCGCCCATAAGATACGGCAGAAAGAATACTTCATTTTTGCCAAGCTCGGTGATAGCATTTTCCTCTGCCTTATAGTCCTTGGTATTAAGTATTTCATCGCAAAACCATTTATTACACGATGCCGCGGAAAGGATACAACCCATAAGATGATATCCTCCGTCAGAATGGCAGAAGGAATGGACAGCGTGCTTTACGTCACCCGAAAAGCTATCGCTTGACACGAAGATGGTACCCGAAGTGCCGAGAGAAATATTACATTTCCCGTTACCAACCGTTCCCGTGCCGATGGCAGCTGCCGCGTTATCTCCCGCGCCCGCTACAACAACTGCGTGACGGTTGATACCGAATTTTTCGGCATGCTCAGCCTTAATCGTTCCGACCACTTCAAAGCTTTCGTATAGCTTTGGCATTTGTGCTTCGGTGATACCGCAAATATCAAGCATTTCTTTTGACCAACACTTGTTTTTCACGTCCAGCAAAAGCATTCCCGAGGCATCGGAGTAGTCGGTGCAGTGTATACCTGTGAGCAGATAGTTGACGTAGTCCTTGGGAAGCATGATCTTGCTGATCATTGCGAAATGCTCAGGCTCGTTTTCTCTGATCCACATGATCTTAGGCGCGGTAAATCCTGCAAACGCTATATTTCCGGTATGCTCAAAAAGCTTTTCAACGCCCACTGTCTCATTGAGATATGCTGTTTCCTTGCCTGTTCGTCCATCATTCCAAAGTATTGTGGGGCGTATCACGCGATCTTCCTTGTCAAGCATCACAAGTCCGTGCATCTGTCCCGCAACTCCAATGCCGCGAACGTCCTGTCCGTCAAAGCCGTCAAGCAGCTTGGGAAGCTCCTCGCAGATTGCATTCCACCAATCAGACGCATTTTGCTCGCTCCAACCGTTGTTGGGATAATATACAGGATAGTCCCTTGTCTGCTCGTTGCGAATGCTTCCGTTTTCATCAACAAGCATAAGCTTCACGGATGATGTTCCGAGATCAATGCCTATGTAAAGATCCATAATTTGTCTCCTTTCTAAGTCCTTGCAGATGAATGCTTTCATCAAAACGCTAAAACCGATGATTTTCGACCATCGAAATTATCATTTCAATATAATTCTATCATTTTTCACTTGACAAAACAAGAAAAAATCTTTATAATAATAGACAGAATTTTACTTTTAGAGGGAATATGTTTTATCAAAACGAGCATTTTGGAACAACTGAATATTTCAGCAAGGAAGTCGGCACAAACTTTTCCTATCCCGTCCACCTGCATCGCTCCTTTGAATTTATTACAGTGTTGGAGGGCGAAATGACGGTAACGGTAGCGGACAAGTCATATAATTTGTCGCATGGAGAGGGAATTTTAGTCTTTCCCGAGCAAGTGCACTCCTTAAAAAGCGAGCTGTGCAATCATATGTTAATCATTTTTTCTCCGGATCTTGTCAGCGCCTATTATTCAAAGCTATCGTCCAAACTCCCATTGAATAACAAAATAGAGTTTCCGAGTTATCTTGAAGGGCAACTGCGAGAGTTAAGCAAAGATTCTTCTGTTATAAAGATCAAGGCGATACTGTATTCAATTTGCACGCTATTGGACGAGGAAACCGAGTACGTCGAAAAAAAGAATTCAGAAAGCTCGTTAGTTTTCTCTATGTTTAATTTTGTTGAAAGCAATTATGACAAGGAATGTACGCTCCGCGCGATGAGCAATGCGCTTGGATACAATGAAGCCTATCTGTCCCGTTGCTTTGGAGAAGCAACGAATATGTCGTTTATAACTTATGTCAATCACTATAAGATAGGAAAAGCGTGTTATATTCTTAGGAACACAAATAAATCCATTCTTGAATGTGCTTACGAAAGCGGCTACAATACCCTTCGAAGTTTTAACAGAAATTTCAAGGATATTATAGG
>JAZUBI010000210.1:0-34360 GCA_045638385.1 Eubacteriales bacterium | reverse complement strand
GCTTCTTTTACTTCTTTTAAGAGTAGTATTTCTCTTTGGTTTTGACAGATTTTGTATTCGCACTTGCTTAAATTTTGCTTTGTACTTCTTTCATCTGTTGTTCAATTGTCAAGTTTCAATCGCTCCCGCTTTCGCGTGAGCTTGTCTATTATATCACTCTTTCCTCGCCTTGTCAATAGGTTTTTTGAAATTTCTTAAAACTTTTTTTCAAGACCTTTAAGTGATTTTTTTGTTGCTGCTTCTCACGGCAACTCGTATATTCTACCACAGACATTCTATTTTGTCAATAGTTTTTTTGAAAAAAGTTTAGATTTTTTTGTTTTTGTCAAATATCACATATTTAGTTTCGAATTATTGTGATAAAATGCGGCATTTTCACCACCTTCATTCGTTTAAATACATAAAAACGGCATAATGACCGCAAACTATATAAAAACGGAGTGCTATATGCTTACTATATTTTTAAGAACAGTCCTCATATATATGATCTTAACGGTAATCATGCGCTTGATGGGAAAGCGACAGCTTGGCGAGCTTGACGTTGGAGAGCTGGTAATTACAATTCTTTTATCCGAGATAGCGACAACGCCTATCACAAATCCCGAGCGTTCTTTTACCGAGGCACTCGTCCCCATTGCCACTCTTGCCACGCTTGAAATACTCACTTCCCTTTTGATACTTCGGATACCGTTCTTCAAATCCTTTCTTTCATCAAAGCCTGCCGTACTTGTCGAGCGCGGCGTTATAAAATATAAAATGATGAGAAAGGTCAGGATCTCGCTTGAAGAGCTTGTAAGCCAGGTAAGGCAAAACGGAATTTACGATCTTAGCGAGGTCGATTACGCGATACTTGAGGAAAACGGCAAGATGTCTGTCATTCCCAAGAACGCAAACCGCCAGCCAGACAAGCAGGACGTTGGAATAACATGCGCAGACAATGGAATAATGCATATCGTTGTTTCGGACGGGCGCGTTAACGAGCATTCGCTTGCTTTGATAAAAAAAGACCGAAAATGGCTTATCGGAAAGCTCAAAAAGCTGAATCTCGGTATAGAGGATGTATTTTGCATGACGGTTGACGATGCCGGGAAGATCTTTATTCAAAAAAGAGACGGAAAACAAATAATAAGGTAGCGAGATTGCTACCTTATTATATATTTTATATATTACTCAGTTTTCTTGACCCTTCGGCAAATATCCGCAAGCGGACACTCGGCGCATCGCGGAGCACGCGCAGAACACCATTCTCTGCCAAACCATACTATTCGGTGGCAGAAATCGCTCTGCTCGCAGGGCTCGACAAGCTCGCTCATTATCTTTTCGGTCTTTACGGGATCCTTTTGATCCTCGGAGTAAAACCCGAGTCTGCCGCATATGCGCATACAATGTGTATCGGCTACGATTGCAGGCTTCTTATATAGGTCGCCGAGCAAAAGATTGGCTATCTTTCTGCCGACTCCCGGAAATTTCAAAAGCTCATCCATATCGTCGGGAATTACGCCATTATACTCATCAGAGAGCATTTTACAGGAGCGCTTGATGTCGGAAGCCTTCATTTTATATAAGCCGCAGGGCTTGACAATCTCCTCGATCTCGGATATATCACCGTCTCCCAAGGATTTTGCAGTAGGAAAGCGCGAAAAAAGAGTCTCGCACACGATATTTACTCTTGCATCGGTGCATTGCGCGGACAGTCTGCCCATAACGAGCAATTTCCACGCATTTTCCTCTCCTCCGCCCCAATGGAGCGCGCACTCTGCATCGGGATATATTTCCTTAAGTCTCTCGACCGCCGCCGCGGCGAGGGCTTTCTTTTCTTTTTTATTCATACGCGTTTTTCTTTCGGTTACACATTGGTAAAATACAATCTAATTCTCGGTTTCAAAGCACTCATCCGGGAATGTTTGCTTGATATAGTTATAAAACTCACTCACATCCTGATATACAAACGCGCCGTATCCATCACTTGTTATGTACTCATTGGTGTAAAACATATTTTCGCCCCACAAATGAAAGGTGAAAATTTCACCGTTCGTTTTAACAATATCTATTGTATACGATTCTCCGGAAAATCCTTCCGTGCTAATAGTAGGAGCACCATTTGCCTTCTTCATATATTCAACGATCTTCGCAATCTCTGCGGCGTGCTCTTCGAGATCAAATCTAAGATTCATCCAACCGTAAGCATTCAAGCTTATACTCGCAATTTCCTCGACACCTTCAGGGCACTTTGCTCCGGTATTTTCAATCGTATAAATAGCAGTATGATCTATCTCATTGTTTCCAACAATAAAAACCTTTAAAAAGCTTCCGTCCGCAAGATGCCAAATATAAGCTCCTCCATCGGTTATCGCTTCTGATCCGAGCATTTCAACTGACTGCTCGTATGTCATTCCCTTAACGATTTGTCGGGCAATAGCAGGATCACAATACACAGTTTCCGGTGCAGTGCTGTTTTCACTTTCACTGTTAGCATCAGCATTCTTCGCTTTACTCTCTTCGGAGGAATCGCATCCAACAAGCAAGGATAACGGTAACATCAAAACAAGTACCAGAACCAAGGACAGAATTTTCACAGTATTTTTCATAGATAGCCTCCTAATAAATTTTTGCAGGTAACATTTAGCGCATCGCAATGCCCCCATCTACATTATAACAATTCAAGTCGAGTTTGTCAAGAAAGATTATGCCGAGGTTTTTTCCGCCTCGGCATAATTATTTATACTTTCTTTTGCTCTATGACCCAATCGACAGCCTCTGCGTATGCCTGTGCTATCTCGTCTTCGCCAAGTGCTTTGAGCGCATTTGATGCCTCTGTCAAGGTATCAAGGCTTACTTTCACCTTATGGGGCTCGCCGTAAACATCGTCCTTTAAGGGCGGGAGCACATCGCCAAGACACGCGAACACATTGGTTCCCTCGGGGAGCCTTCCCTCGAAGATCAGTTTTGTCATTGCTTCGCCGTAGGCATTATCGTAGGTAACGGTATCGGTATGCGCATTCCACAGCCTATCCGCCACCAGAGCTATCGCGGGATACGCGGTTCGCTTATAGTGCTTCCAATTCTCCCATATGCACATACATCCGCCAGGCACATTGCCATAATTTTCGGGATTTACAAACGGGATCGTGCGATACGACCAGTTATAGAGGCGCAACGAGTTCATGAAAAGGTCGGGCAGGTGCATATACATCATTCGTGAGAATGAGTTTATAACGCTATATCCATCCTCTGCATATCCGTTGATGTCAAGATTGTAAAGATCCTCCTTGCCAAGATCATAGCAATAACGGTAATACTGAATAATGATATTTCTGTCAAGCCATTCGGGGATGTTTCCGGGCTCAAGATCGGCATTCCATATCATCATGGTTCTGCCGTGGCTGTTGACTATCTCGTTTATGCGCTGAAGCCCGTAAAAGTACATCTCACGCATTGACTTGAAGCCCCTTTCCTCCCAAAGCCTTTGGCAATGGGGGCACTTATCCCAATGCGCGATCCTCTTTGTGTATCGGCTCATATCGTATTCGTCTGCGCCTATGTGGATAACGCTGTCGGGGAAAATATCCGCTATCTCTCCTATTACCTTGTCGATAGCCTCAAAGGTCTTTCCCTGACCAACGCATACCGCAAAAAGGTTTTCCCTCTTGTCGCCGGGGCATGCTATATCAAGCTCGGTTGCGATCTCGCCGGTGTGGGTCAATATTTCAATGAACGGAACTACTCTGATACCAAGCGCCCTTGCATATGCGATCATGGCATCTGTCTCGGCGCGGGTGTATTTTAGGTTAGCCTCTCCGTAACCTTTGAGGTTCGGCACGCTTTCAAGAGGCACGGTACATCCCGAGTCCTCCATAAAATGAAACATAAATACGTTCATTCGGCACATTGCCATTTGCCTTATGTAGCGCAGAAGCCTATCCATTGGTATCCAGACTCTTCCCGAGCTTTCCACCATACACGCGCGATACTGCGCATCGGGCCAGTCCTCTATCTGCGCACAAGGTACAGAATAGCCGTTTTCGGTCTTGCGCATAAGCTGTGCGATCACCGAAACCGCATTTCTCGCGCCCATATTATCCCTGCAATGTATCTCTATAAAGCTCTCGGTTACGCGCAACGAGCAGTATTCGTTATAAGGAGAAAAGTCGGGAGAAACACTTACTCGGATATTTGCATCGCGGTAATTTGTGCGCTCGATGATCATATCGGGCAAAAGTATTGCCGCTGATGAGAAGAATATCTCTCCGTCGCCCGACACCGACACTCTCAACGACTCAAAATTAAAGCTTCCCTCTTTTTCAAAATATTTTTTTATTCTCGGCAGAACATCGTATTTTTTATTTCTCATTTTAATCTCCCGTATTTTATTCAGAAGTTACCATTCCCTGTTAACTAAATTATAGCACACCGAAAAAAATATTACAAGACACAAACGTTAAAACATATAGACAATTTTTAGCGTGTCAATTCAAGTCATCGATGATGAGACGGCGTATAGTCTCGGTGTCCGAGCTGTCGATGCTATAATCTCCGTTGGCATCTGCGCAGACATGGCAGGTTTTTTTATTCGGTACGCTTTTGCCCTCGAGATATAGTCTAAACAGGAGAAGGTCATGTATAGTCACAGCTTTGTCGTGATCTAAATCTCCGGATACAGAACAAAAATGTATATCGGACAGAAAATCGTTGCCGTCATATTTTTTGCTTTCGCATTTTATATCAAGTGCGCCGTACCTGTCCAAATAACCGTCCGTATCTGCCTTTTTATCCGAAAAAAGCAGGTGTCGGCGGCTTATCTCGCCACTCCCCTCGGCTCCGGGTGGATCGTCCCACGTTACATCGGAATAGTACCACTCGCCATCGATCCTGACGGCAAGCCAGATATGCGATATCGTATCGCTTGCAACGTAGCTGCATTCAATACCAAGCTCACGCAATATTGCCATATACATCCACGTATAGCTTTGGCAGGTTCCGCTACCCGTTCTCAAGAAGCTATAGAGATCGTCGCTTTCAAGTGTCAGGTCATATGTAAAATGCGCGCATATCAGATCGTGAGCCCCTATAACACGCTCAACATCGCTCTCAAATTCTATAAGCAGGCTCGATATTTTTTTGATCTCGCCCTTGCAATATTCAAGCGCCTCCTCGGCTTCTGCTCTCTCCATAGTATATTTCGGCTTTACCGCCACTACAAATCCGCCCTTTCGATAGCTGTATGACAGATTATTCGAGACGTAAAAAAGATACGGTGTATCCTTCGTTGCATCTGCAAAAAGTCTTCCGAGCTCCTCGGGTAATATTGAAAGATCTGATATATCAATGCTCTCCTCAAAGCTCTCAAATCCATTTCTCATTCTCTTTATCGCTTCTGTGTAATTTGCGCCTACCGTACTCTCCCTTTCGGAGATATTCTCTGCTCTTGTGTCGGTTGCCGTGCAAAAAAACAGTGAAAAGATAAACAACAGCATCAGCGCAAGCATTCTTGACCTTTTAAAGCTTTTGAGCTTGGATTTCAATGCCTCACCTCCAAAAATTATCTGTTAAATATATGATTCAAGCCACAAAAATAGACATTTCTATTGACGGAGGTCGAAAAATGTGATAAAATTTATGTAATTATTTATGGAGGCTTTTAAATGAAAAAGAAAAACAAGCAATCCAACGGCAAGATGCTCAAGAGATTTTTGCCGTATTATAAAAGGCATTTGCCCGTAATGACATTTGACCTTTTTTGCGCCGCGCTCACAACTCTTTGCGAGCTTGTGCTGCCTATGATCGTGCGCGAAATAACCGGACGTGCGACCGAGGATATCTCCTCTCTCACCACCACTCTGATATTGCATTGCGCGATATTCTACATTATACTGAGAGTTATTGACACGGTGGCTAACTACTACATGGCGTCGGTAGGTCACATTATGGGTACGAGAATCGAGACGGACATGCGACACGACCTTTTTGCGCATCTGCAAAAGCTCTCATTCTCATATTACGATAACACCAAGGTCGGTACGCTTATGTCGCGTTTGACTAACGATCTTTTTGACGTTACAGAGTTCGCGCATCACTGCCCCGAGGAATTCTTTATCGCGGGAATTAAGATAGTATGCGCGTTCATCCTGCTTTGTACAATGAGCGTTCCTCTCACACTTATCATCTTCGCGGTAATTCCCGTTATGATAATTACCTTGATGTACTTCAGACGCAGAATGAAAAAGAATTTCTCCGAGTCGAGAAAGCATATCGGAGAGCTCAATTCGCAGGTTGAGGACAGCCTTCTCGGTATTCGCGTGGTGAAATCCTTTGCCCGCGAGGAATTGGAGCAGGAGAAATTTGACGAGGGCAACAAAAAGCTTTTGGGACTCAAGACCGAAAGATACAAGATAATGGCCTCCTTTATGTCATCCACAAGACTTTTCGATGGTATTATGTATATCGTGGTCGTTGCGATCGGCGCGCTCTTTATGCTTATGCCTAAAGAAAATCCCGCGAGCATTACCCCTGCAGATTACGTTGCGTACCTTATGTTCGTTACAACGCTTCTGACATCTATAAGACGTATCGTTGAATTTGCAGAGCAGTTCCAGCAGGGCATGAGCGGCATTGAAAGATTTGTCGAGGTTATGGACACCGATCCCGATATTACGGATGCAAACGGTGCTATATCGCTTGAAAACGTGAAGGGCGAGGTTGAGTTCAGCGACGTTTCGTTTGCATACGACAGCGGCGACAAGAACGTTCTCACGCACTTGAATCTTAAGGTTCGCGCAGGCGAAAGCATCGCCCTTGTAGGTCCGTCGGGCGGCGGAAAGACAACTCTCTGCTCGCTTATTCCAAGATTCTACGAGGTAAGCTCGGGAAAGATCCTTGTTGACGGAAAAGATATTAAGGAAGTTACTATGGCATCTCTTAGAGATAACATCGGAGTAGTTCAGCAGGATGTTTATCTTTTCTCCGGAAGCGTTCGCGAAAACATCGCTTACGGTAAGCGCGAGGCAACCGATGAGGAGATCATCGAAGCTGCAAAGCTCGCGGGAGCGCACGATTTCATCACCTCTCTGCCCGACGGCTATAATACATACGTCGGTGAGCGCGGAGTTAAGCTTTCGGGCGGTCAGAAGCAACGCATATCCATCGCGCGCCTGTTTTTGAAAAATCCTCCCATCCTCATTCTTGACGAGGCGACGAGCGCGCTTGACAACGAAAGCGAAAAGCTTGTTCAGGAAAGCCTTGAAAAGCTGGCGCGCGGTCGCACGACCTTTACGATCGCGCACCGCCTTACTACGATACGCAATGCAGACCGCATACTCGTTCTCACCGAAAACGGCATTGAAGAATCGGGTACGCACAAGGAGCTTATCGACAAGGGCGGACTTTACAGCGAGCTTTATAAGATGTATTCAGCACTTTGAAAACAAAAAACGCTTACGTTTCAAACGTAAGCGTTTTTTGTTATTATTTCACCTATCCGATCAAATTTTTTCCAAAGACAAGGCGTACCGCAGAAAGCAAAGCGCAGGCGTAGTTACCTACGTCAAGCTGCTTTCGAGGAGCAACGAAGTATTTGGGAAAATTTAACGGATAAATAACCTCATCTATCCGATTAAATTTTTTCAAAGACAAGGCGTACCGCAGAAAGCCAAGCGCAGGCGTAGTTACCTACGTCAAGCTGCTTTCGAGGAACAACGAAGTATTTGGGAAAATTTAACGGATAAATAACCTCATCTATCCGATTAAATTTTTTCAATAACAAGGCGTACCGCAGAAAGCAAAGCGCAGGCGTAGTTACCTACGTCAAGCTGCTTTCGAGGAACAACGAAGTATTTGGGAAAATTTAACGGATACAAACCCCCGCCGAGCCGTGTACCCGAAGAAATGGAACCCTGCTATCCAGGGCGGTGCTCTAACCTTTGCTTTACTGCTCCCAGCGTCCCATTTCCCGTGGGGACAAGTCGAACCGGACGGGGATGGGGAGGTCTGCAAACCACAAAGGACTCAAGCTCCTTTAATCTATTTGTAGGTTTCAATCATACGGGTATCACGCACTAAGCAGGATAAAATCAATTTTAAAAATTAAGCGTCGTAGTCAACTTCGCTGTCGAAAAGCTCGTCGAAATATGCGGCAACCTTGTCAAATTCGTCCTCGTCGTCAAGAGTGACAAACATATCCTCGCCGTTCTCGTCGGTCTCCTTCTTCAAAAGGACGTACTCAATAAGTCCCTCCTCGGCATTTGCATTCTCAAGGGGCATCATTGCATAATAAGTAACATCCTCAAGCTCTGCCTCACCGATAACCTCGAAATCGATATCGTTTCCGTTTTCGTCGGTAAGCGTGATGATAAACTGCTCTTCCTCGGTTATTTCAATATCCTTGTCTATGTTCTTGTTGTCTGCCATTTTATTTCCTCTTTCCGCGGCCTTGCCGCTTTTTATTTTACATTGATATTTTATCACAAATACAATCTCTTGTCAAGTCTCGGACAGTATATAATTACTTACAAGCATTCCCTTGTCGGTAAAGCGGCAGCTTTCACTGTCGATACAAACGTAATCGGGTGCAAAACGGCTGAAGGTTGAGCCATATCGCTTATAAAAGTCGGTACCGAAAATGCTATTGAATTTTTTGATGTCTATGCCCTCGGAAAGCCTCATTCCGAGCATTACGTATTCGTCCATTGCCTCGTCACCGATTATTTTTTCGGACGATTCGATTATATTTTCGCCGCGAAGATAGCCCTCTATATCTCTTGAATGCGCTGATCTTACACCGTCAAAAAAGGAATGTGCCGCAGGGCCGAATCCGAGATAGTCCTCGCGCCGCCAATATTTAAGATTATGCCGGGATTCCTTTGATTTATGCGCAAAATTGCTTATTTCGTATTTCTCATATCCGCCCTCACGCAATGTCTCGCTCATCATAAGGTACATATCGCTGACCTTATCCTCATCGGGCAGGACAAGACCTTCCCTCCTCCGCCAGAACGGTGTTCCCTCCTCAACCGTGAGGCTGTACGAGGAAATGTGCTCGGGAGACAGGCTTTGAACGGTCCTTAACGACTCAAAAAAGCTTTCCTTTGTCTGCTCCGGAATACCGTACATAAGATCTGCCGAAATATTATCAAATCCCGCATCTCTTGCATCTGAAAACACATTTTGGAAGTCCGCAAAGCTGTGTATTCGCCCAAGCGCGCGAAGCTCGTTATCGTGAACGCTCTGCATGCCGATGCTGAGTCGGTTTATTCCTATTGAGCGCATATTCTTGAGCATTTTGCCGTCTCCGGTCTTTGGATTGGTCTCTGCGGTTATCTCCGCGCCATTCTCTATCCCGAAATTCAGCTCAACAGCGTAAAGGATCTCTTCAAGCTGTGATGGAGACAGAAGCGTAGGCGTTCCGCCGCCGAAATAGACCGTATCGGCTATCGGGCGTGCGCCGTCTACCGTTTTCGCGACATCTGCTATTTCTGCGCAAAGTCTTTTCACATAAAGAGATTTTATATCGTCGTCTGCGCGTGTTCGCGAGCAGAAATCGCAATAGTAGCATTTCGAGCGGCAAAACGGAACGTGGATATATATTCCAACCTTATCAGTCATCGTCACCAAGCTTGAGGACTGCCATAAATGCCTCGGGAGACACCTGCACGCTGCCGAGCTGGCGCATCTTCTTCTTACCCTCTTTCTGCTTTTCAAGCAGCTTCTTCTTTCGGGTAATGTCTCCGCCGTAGCACTTTGCAAGCACGTCCTTACGCATGGCCTTGACCGTTTCGCGCGCAATCACACGCGAGCCGATCGCCGCCTGAATCGGTATCTCAAAGAGCTGTCTTGGGATGTTTTCCTTGAGTCGCTCCGCTATCTTTCTTGCTCTTGCGTACGCCTTTTCCTCATGAACTATAAAGGAAAGCGCGTCTACCTGCTCTCCGTTAAGCAGGAAATCAAGCTTGACGAGCTTTGATGCCTCATATCCCTTAAGCTCGTAGTCGAGCGATGCGTATCCGCGCGAACGGCTCTTCAACGCATCAAAGAAGTCATATATTATCTCGTTCAAGGGAAGATCGTAATGAAGCTCCACTCTTGTGCTGTCAAGATATTTCATATCGTGGAAAATACCTCTGCGATCCTGGCAAAGATCCATAAGTCCGCCCACAAACTCTGTGGGAGTTATGATGCTTGCCTTGACAAGAGGCTCCTTTGCCACCTCAATTTCGTCGGTGGTGGGGTAATTTGAGGGGTTATCTATTCTTATCATTTCGCCCGAGCGCAAGGTTACCTCATATATAACGCCGGGGGCGGTTGTGATAAGGTCGAGATTGAACTCGCGCTCAAGTCTCTCCTCTATTATCTCCATATGCAAAAGTCCCAAGAATCCGCAACGGAAGCCAAAGCCCAACGCGATCGAGGTTTCGGGCTCGAATACGAGCGCGGCATCGTTTAATTGGAGCTTTTCAAGCGCATCGCGCAAATCTCCGTATTTTGCGCCGTCCGCAGGATAGATTCCCGCGAAAACCATGGGCTGAACCGCTTTAAATCCCGGGAGTGCCTTATCTGCGGGATTCTCCGCAAGCGTTACGGTATCACCGACTCGCGTGTCTCCAACGCTCTTTATCGACGCGGTGATATATCCAACCTCGCCTGCACTCAGGCAATCGCACTTGCAAAGACCGAACGCCTCCATGGTGCCGACCTCTACGACATCGAACTCCTTATTCGTGCTCATAAGTCTTATCTTATCGCCCGCGCGGAGCTGTCCGTCCATTATTCTGACGTTTACAACGACTCCGAGATAGCTATCGTAATAGGAATCGAATATCAGTGCTTTCAAGGGCGCGTTCTCATCACCCGTAGGTGCGGGCACATTTTTGACCACCGCATCGAGCACCTGCTCTATGTTGAGTCCTGTCTTTGCGGAGACCGCGGGACAATCCTCCGCAGGGATGCCGATCTGATCCTCGACCTCCTGCCTTACTCTATCTACGTCTGCACTTGGCAGGTCTATTTTATTTACTACGGGTATTATTTCAAGATTTGCATCTACCGCAAGATAGGCGTTTGCCAAGGTCTGAGCCTCTATTCCCTGCGTTGCGTCAACGACCAAAAGCGCGCCGTCACACGCATTGAGCGAGCGCGACACCTCATAGTTAAAGTCGACGTGACCGGGAGTGTCTATGAGATTGAAAACGTAGGTCTCGCCGTCGGGCGCGGTATAGTCGAGCTTTACCGCTCTTGCCTTGATGGTGATTCCTCTCTCCCTCTCAAGATCCATATTATCAAGTATCTGATCCTCCATCTCGCGCTTTGAAACCGCCTGCGTTGCCTCCAATATTCTGTCGGCAAGCGTTGACTTTCCGTGGTCGATATGTGCGATTATAGAGAAATTTCTGATTTTTTTCATTCTGTCGCTTTGTGACATTTACTTATCCTTTCGCGCGGAGCTATCCGCATGATTTTCTCTTCTTATTTTATCATATTTGTTTGTCAAGCACAAGGGCTTTTTTCAAAAAAATCCTCTTCTCGCTCTCAAAAAACGACATTTTTAACGAACATATCCGCTTCATCGACATAATATAGTAGTGAGAAGGCCAATTCTCAAATTTATATACCTAATCTGACGGAGGATTTTTTATGAACAACTGCCTTTGCTCTCTCTTTGACGACAACTGGATCTGGATCCTTATAATCGCTCTTCTTATTATTTCCTGCTGCTGCCATTGATCAACAGATGGGGGTGTTTCCGCACGGAAACACCCCCAAAAAAATCAAATTTATTCAAGCTTTAAAAAATCACTGTTCAAAAATGCGTGAGCCGTGAGCATTGAGTCGGTCGGTATGACCTTCTTCGCGCCGCATTTCGCGCAGGACACCTCGATGCCGTCATCGGTGACGGTAACGTCATATTCCGAGTCCTCTCTTGTAAGCTGATCCTCGGGGAGTGGCTCTCTGCCCTCGGGATAGCACCTGCAGAATATCTTACCCTCGGCATCAAGGTCGCCCACAACGTAGGATACTATATCAAGCACCTGCGCATCCGGCATATCCTCCTCGTCACCGTGGAGGCTCTTGAAGTCCGATATACCGTTCTGCTCAAGCATATCAAGAAGCTCAAGCTCCGTGCGCGCAAGCTCCGCCTTGACCATATTTTCATCTCCCACAAAGCCGATATTTATATCCGAATACGGGCAAGGAAGAAGGAAAATATCCTTTGTGAAAAACATCTTTGAGCTGATATTATAGGTGTGCGGCTTTCTGCAGAAGATGCACGGGATAGTAAGGCGAACCTGATTATCCTCCTTGCGGTAGACTATCTGCATCTCGCTTTCCTTACAAGTACATTTCAGCTTTATCATATCAGCGGACAGCGAGAAAAGTCCCACAAGGCTTATTACTCCCGCTCCGCATTCGTGACAGCGGTACGCAACTGTTGTATGCTTTGAATCAATAACCATATAATTTCCTTTCGGGGCTTATTTGCCTCACGTTATTATTCTATACATAATATGCTTTTTATTCACATAGTGACATTGTCTTGATATTGCTTATGGCTGCCGCACAAGCGGCAGCCATAACTGTGTTATCAAGATTATTCAGATACGGTGATGCTGACGGGAACGATCTTTCCGATAGCATCCATGTTGTACTGAACAAGGCTTCTCTCTGCGAGATACCATGCGTTGATCTTCTCATCAGCTGCGCCGCTGAGAGCGTCAACATACCATGCGGCATCGCTTATATCCTCGTAGAACAGTACTGCGTAATAGGTAACAGCCTTGTTTGTAGAGGTGTTGATGGATGTTGCCGCGATAAGCTCTGCAACTACATCGCCCGACTTTCTGGTATCAACGGTAAACCAATCGTTGTACGCAGAGAAATCGTCTGCAAAATAGTTCTCCTTTGCGTTCTCTACCTGAGCGTAGCTGAAGGTAGGCTCCTCGCCCTCCGCATGTGTGGAGTGATCGTGGTTTGCAAACATCTTATCGTAATGCTCCTTAGCCAACGCCTCGAATCCGTCTGCGGTCTTATCGCTGCTTGCGTTGAACGCATCAAGGAATGCCTGAGCTGCTGTCTTATTGTCGGAGATCACATAAGCTATATGGTGTGTGGGGTTAGTATCGTAATGAGGCTTTGAGAGAAGCATATAAGCGGTTATCTTGAAGGTTTCGTATGTCTTTGTAACAATAGAAGCGCTTCCGCTGCTTGTTGTACCGCTTTCCTTCTCGGTCTCGGTTTCTGTCGCAGTCTCGGACTTTGACTCTTCATTTGTGTTTGTCTCGCTTGTGGGAGCAGCCTCGGTATTGGGCTCGGTATTGCTCTCGGTTGTTGTACCTGTCTCGGTATTGGACTCGGTGTTTGTCTCGGTTGCGGGTGCCTTCTCGGTAACAGTCTCGCTGCCCTTCTCGGTTACAACCTTTGTATCGTTGATCTCGGCACCGGACTCGCCGAAGATCCAGTTGCCAAGCTCGCTCTTGGTCTCATAGTAAATAGTACCCTCGTACTTGGAGAGGAGCTCTTCGAGAGTTGTCTCCTTTTCGGTCTTGGACTCGGTCTCGGACTTAGACTCTGTGGTAGATGTTGTCTCGGTCTCGCTCGCAGACTCTGTCTCAGACGTAGAACCGGACTCAGTCTCATTGGGAACGATGATTCCGTGAACGATCATGAACTTGTCAGGAGACTTCTTGTATTCCTCTACAAGCTTTACAAACTCCTCGGGAGTAGATGCAGCCTCGAATATCTTAGCGCACTCCTCTGCTCTCGAAACAGCCTCGTCGTATTTCTTCTGATCGTCCTTATAGGACTTCTCGGAAATGCTGATTGTGTAAGAGAGGTACTCTGCAAAATAGAAGGACGACTTATTGTTTTCACGGAATGTAATAAGAGCGTTGCTGTCCTTGTTGCCGTTGTACTCGCTCTCAAGCTGAGAGATGGTTGTGTTGTTCAAGTGCTCTGCGTATGCCTGTGCAAGGTACATAAGCTCGTAGCACGCACGAATATCCTTCTCCTTTATGCCCTGTCCGTACTGATCCTCAAAGGAGGTCATACCGTTTGCCTTGAGAGATGCCTTCATGTTCTCGATGATAACATCGATCTCTGCCTTCTGGGCATCTGTAAGAGTGATGTTGTTAAGTCTTGCGCCCTCTGCGTAGATTACGTAAGCCTCAACGGTCTCCATAGCGCCGTTGATAAAGTAATCATACCATGTCATTCCTGCCAAAGACGCATCTCCGAGGAAGTACGCATCGGTAGACGTCAAGGTCTGTGCCTTGAGATCGTACGCGAGGTTAACGCTGAATATCTTGTATTCTACGATGTAGGTATAGTAGTTCTGATACCACGTCATAATGTAATCGTTCACGAAGAACGTCATCATAGCGGCGTTAGCCACGGTCTCTCCCTTTGTAACCGCAGGAGTATGACGGAGGAATACTCCGCTATCCTTGAGGATACTGAGACAGATAACCGCAACGACTATAAGCGCTACGACTATACAGATAGCTGCAAGAAGCTTTCCGCTTCTCTTGCTATTCTTCTTTGCCTTTTCCTTGGCAAGAATTTTGTCTTTGTTAGCCAGTTCTTTTTCAAGTCTCTTCTGGCTATTTCTGTTGCCTTTTCCCATTATAGGTTCCACCTTTTTGTATTTTTTGTCTTTTCTCCGCACCACTTTTGCGGCACGGTCTATAAAATTACTCTTTATTATAATATTTCGCTATGATTTTTTGTTGAATATATTGTGAACAGACCGAAAATTTTTGTAAAATTTGCTCGTTTCGTGTCTTACACGTTCATTATCATAGGAATAATGATGGGTTTTCGCTTTGTTTTCGTGTGGATAAATTTAGCGAGATCGTCCTTGACCTTACCCTTTATCTGATACCAATCGGAGCGATTTCTTGAGTGCAGGCAGGAGTTTATCGACGCCACCGCGATCTGCTTCATCGCCTCGGTGAGGTCCTCCGAGTCGCGCATATATACGAATCCGCGCGATACGATGTCGGGACCGGAAACGATGTATCCGCCCTCGGGGCTGACCGAAGCGACAACCACGATAAGACCGTCCTGCGAAAGCAGGAGTCTGTCGCGCAGAACTATATTTCCGACGTCGCCCACTCCGTATCCGTCAACCAGTACTCTTCCCGAGTTGACCGTTCCGTTTATCCTTGCGCCCTTTTTATCTATTTCAAGGACATTGCCGATATCCGAAATAAAGATATTTTTTGAATCCATACCCATCTGCAGCGCAAGATTGCGGTTTGCCGCCATATGCTTGTACTCTCCGTGAACCGGCATATAGTATTTGGGCTTGAGCAGTGCATGAAGAAGCTTTATTTCCTCCTGGCACGCGTGACCCGAAACGTGCACCTCGACAGAAGCATCGTGTATGACCTCGACTCCCGACTTACAGAGCTCGTTGATTATTCTTGAAACCAATTTTTCGTTTCCGGGTATCGCACTTGACGAGATAACGACTACGTCGTTCATATCAAGTCTTACCTCTCTGTGCTCTCCGAACGCCATACGGTAAAGCGCGCTCATGGGCTCGCCCTGGCTACCCGTAGTCACTATGGTAAGCTGCTCGGGATTGTATTTTTTGATCTCCGAAATATCGATGAGCACTCCCTCCGGAACGTGCATATATCCAAGCTCAACCGCGGCTCCGACTATGTTGAGCATACTGCGTCCCGTGACCGCGACCTTACGCTTGTGTCTTGCCGCCGCATCGATTATCTGCTGGACACGGTGAACGTTTGAAGAAAAGGTTGCGATTACAATTCTCTGTTTTTTATGCGTATTGAAGATATACTCGAGCGAGGCTCCGACCTTTCTTTCGGACGGGGTATATCCTGCTCTTTCGGCGTTGGTAGACTCGCACATAAGGAGCATTACTCCCTCTCTGCCTATCTCTCCAAGCCTTGTTATGTCCATTATCTCGCCATCTATCGGCGTAAGATCAAGCTTGAAATCTCCGGAGTGCACGATGGTGCCCAGAGGTGTTCGGATAGCCAATGCGCAGGCATCTGCAATCGAGTGATTGACGTGTATGAACTCGACAGTCATTCCTCCCAATTTTATATTGTCCCCCGCCTTGACCTCGACAAGCTTCGGAGTGACGTCAAGCGTAAACTCCTTGAGCTTATTGCGTACGATACCTACGGTGAGTCTCGTTCCGTATATGGGGGGATTTATGTTGCGGAGAACGTAAGGTATTGCTCCGATATGGTCCTCGTGACCGTGCGTGAGCACTATACCGCGAAGCTTTGATACATTTGCCTCAAGATATGTGACGTCGGGTATTACAAGGTCGACACCCGGCATCTCCTCATCGGGGAAAGCAAGTCCGCAATCTATTACGATTATGTCGTCTCCACACTCAATGGCGGTCATATTCTTTCCTATCTCGTTTAAGCCACCGAGCGGAATTATCCTGACCTTTGCGTTCGGATCATAAATCACGGCAGGCGCGCTCTTCCTTGTTGTCTTGTTTTTCGCATTAGACTGAGCGCTACCCTGCTTTTTAGGAGCAGCTGTGCTCTTTTTTGAGCTTTGCGCCGCCTTGACATTACTCGGTGACGTTTTCTCCTTTTCCTTTGGAGCGGCATTCTCCTTTTTCACTGTGGCTTTTCCCCTTTTGCTCTTTTTTTGAAGCGCAGGGAGCGTGGATTTATCGGTTACGCCGCTACCGGTAGGTTTATTTGTTTTTCCCATAATTTTCCTCTCTTTCATAACAATTTACATTCCCGAATCGCATTTTGGGCGCAACACACCAAAGCCCCTTGATTTTTCCGCCTTCGCTCCGCAGAAAAATGATCAAGACGCGCCGCAAATTGTCTTATTCGGTTAAAATAATATGTGGAACGGAATTTATCCGTTTAATTATCCTATCTACCCTATTATACACTCTTTGACCTATCTTGTCAAGAGGCGAG
This sequence comes from Eubacteriales bacterium, assembly GCA_045638385.1. GTDB lineage: Bacteria > Bacillota > Clostridia > Oscillospirales > CAG-272 > SVTX01. Next base: position 17,444 of record JAZUBI010000210.1, on the reverse strand, counting down.
GGTGCCAAATCGAACGATTCGATTCGACCTATAACGCCATGAACACCACCGTGAGTGTCACCGCGACACCTATTGCGCTTCCTCCCAAAAAGCCGCAAAGCGCGATAATGAGCGAGCGCGTACGATCCCTCATTTTTCTCTTATTCTCCCTTTTGTCATTCCGTCCGAGTCCGCTTGCATCGATTATTCTGTTCGCCTCGTCGATCATATCCCTCTCGTCCCGGCTCTGTCCTCCTCGCATAACGAAATATGCCTCCTCAAAGATCGGACTTTGCGCCGTTCTTATCACTATCATCTTTTTCTGCGCGCCCTTTATCATGCTTTCCTCCCGTAAATTTCTTTTTTATATAATTATTGACAGCACAAAGCCGCCTCAATCGCAATTTAAAGCTTTGGTTTGGATAAGTTTTCGCGCGGTCGAATATATGTATATTTTTTGTAAACAATACATTATTTTCCATTTTTGTATTGACTTTTCCAAATCGCAATGATAAAATTATATCGTAAAAGGTCGAATAACGGCAAAAATGTGTAAATTATACGGAATAAAGGAGATAAATTTATGAAATCAACAGGTGTAGTAAGAAAAGTAGACGAGCTTGGAAGAATCGTTCTTCCCATAAGCATCAGACAGACGATGGATATTAACGAGAAGGATTCCCTTGAGATCTTTACAGACGAGAACAAGATTATCCTTCAGAAATACCAGCCCTCCTGCATTTTCTGCAATAACGTTGACGATATTGTATTCTTCAACGGAAAAAGAGTTTGCACGGGTTGCCTCCAGAAAATAAAAGAGACATTCTGACTTGTATTACCGCAATCGGGGCTTTTTATGTAAGCTCCGATTATTTTTTTGAAAATCACTTGATATATACTGTTTTTTATGTTATAATAACGGTTGATAAATTTTTCTTTCGAAAGGATCATTATTATGAACTCAGAAAAGCTTATAAATGCAATAAAATGCGGCGAGCTTGATGCAAAGCTCTCTACCCTTTACGGCGCTGAAAATCTCTCTTCCGCCCGTGAAAGATATATTAACGCAATAAATGAATTCACCGCGCTTTACGGTGACAGAGATGCCGGACTCTATACCGTTGCCGGAAGAAGCGAGCTCTCGGGTAACCACACCGACCACAACCGCGGTTGCGTTGTTGCCGCTTCAATAAGCCTTGATATTATCGCGGTTGCCGCCGCTACCGATGACGGCATTGTAAGAGTCAAGAGCGAGGGCTTTGACGAGGATGTCGTTGACATCAATGCCTACGCAGAGCCCGCCTCGGAAAAGTTCGGAACGAGCGCATCAATTATCGCAGGTATGTGCGCAGGATTTAAGATGAACGGACACAAAACAGGCGGATTCGTTGCATACACGACCTCAAGCGTTCTCAAGGGCTCGGGACTTTCCTCCTCTGCCGCTTTCGAGGATATGATCGGCACTATCGAAAGCCATCTCTACAACAACGGTGAGGTATCAAACGTTGAGATCGCAAAGCTTGCGCAGTACGCCGAAAACAAGTTCTTCGGCAAGCCCTGCGGACTTATGGATCAGGTTGCATGCGCATACGGCGGCGCGGTTGCAATAGATTTCAACGACACAAAGAACCCCATAATCACACCCATAAGCTTTGACTTTACCGGTGCAGGCTACAACCTTTGTATCGTAAGCACAGGCGGAAACCACGCAGACCTTACCGACGATTACGCTTCTGTACCCGCTGAAATGAAGGCTATCGCCGCTTATTTCGGCAAAGAGGTGCTTCGTGACACCGATGAGAACGCTGTAATAGCCGCAATTCCCGCACTCCGCGAGAAATTCGGCGACAGAGCTATTATGAGAGCTCTTCACTTCTTCAATGAAAACAAGAGAGTTGAGGCGCAGAAGAACGCGCTTATCGCAGGAGATATCGAGACCTTCTTTGAAAACGTTAAGGCATCCGGTCGCTCCTCATTCTGCTACCTCCAGAACGTATATACCACCAAGAACGTAAGTGAGCAGGGTCTTTCCCTCGCCCTTTGCCTCGCTGAAAAGGTGCTTTCGGGCAAGAGCGCGGCTTGGCGTGTTCACGGCGGCGGCTTTGCGGGTACCATTCAGGCGTTTATCCGCACAGAGGACGTTGCAGAGTTCAAGTCTGTAATGGATGCTTGCTTCGGTGACGGAGCGTGTATGGTACTCAACATCCGTCCCGTTGGTGCGGCGAGAGTATTCTGATCATGAGCAACAAAAAATCCAACAAAAATCGCCCTTCAAATCCCGTTGAGAAGAAGGATATCAAAAAGCCCTCTCCTGCGGCGCTGAAGCGCGCGGCGATACTCATTGTTAACACCACTATACTTACCGTTATTTATTTCGGAGCTATGGCGATACCGCAGCCTATTCTCAGCGCCATAGTCACGCTTGGATATTGGTCTGCTTTTGCAAGCTTACTTATCGTATACGTGATCTACAACCGCGGATTTACGCGCAAAAACGTGACCGAGGAAATGCTCCCCGATTCCTGGGGCAAGGAGAAAAAGAGAAAGTACGTTGAGGACGCTCAAAGAAGATACAGCGACTCCAAATGGATGCTATACGTCATTATTCCGATAATGATCCCGATCGCGCTTGATGCCATAAGCATGTATACATGGCCTATGATCAAATCGCTTTTAGGATTAAATTGATTAAAACACAGGTGACATATGCCAAACTGTAAAATATGCGCTCTCTACTCGGGCTCCGGCGGAAACGCGGTGTTCATCGAGGCGGGCGGTGCAAGAATACTTATTGATGCAGGCAAGAGCGCTAAGGCGCTCTGCTCTGCTTTATCGAGCATAGGCGTTGATATTGATTCGATAGATGCCATTTTTATTACGCATGAGCATCAGGATCACATATCCGCCTTAAAGACTCTTTCGCACAAGCACTCTATCCCGATATATATTATGCTTAAAAGCGCCGAGATCTTCCGCGGGCTTGAGGATGAGAAGCTTTGCGCATGCCTTAATATAAAATTCGACAGCGGATTTTCGGTTGACGTAAATGACTTACACATAACTGCCTTCCCCACTCCGCACGACAGCCGCGCGGCGGTTGGCTACAAGCTTACATTTACCGAAGCAGGCAAGGAATACTCCATCGGATACGCTACCGACACGGGATACGTTTCCGACGAGATGCGCGACAACATTCTCGGATGCTTTGCCGCAATTATTGAGTCGAATCACGATCCCGATATGCTCCGTGACGGTCCTTACCCCGTTGAGCTTAAGGACAGGATCAGATCCCAAAAGGGACATCTCTCAAACAAGGATTGCGCCGAGTTTGCCTCATTTCTCTCTCAAAACGGAACAAAGCACATATTGCTCGCCCACCTCAGCGAGGAAAACAACGATCCCGCGCTTGCGTATAATGAAACTCTTTCTGCCATTGGAGATGAAACGGTAAACCTACAGGTTGCCGCGCAGGACGAAATCGTTTGGCTGATTGGAGAGGGGGAGCTGTGATATGGCAACGATAAAAATAATTACCGTGGGTACGCTCAAGGAGGAATATCTCCGCGAGGCTGTTGCGGAATATGAAAAAAGAATAGGCGGCTTTTGTAAGCTTGAATCTATAAACCTTAAGGAAGCGAAGCTTCCGCAGGATCCGTCGGACGGCGATATACGCCGTGCCCTCTCCGAGGAGGCAAAGCAGATACTCGCCCACATGCCTGACCGAGCATACAAGATTGCAATGTGTGTTGAGGGCAAGCAATTCTCCTCCGAGGAGCTTGCGACAAGGATAGAGGGCGCTTTTGGAACGGCCAACGAGATAATCTTCGTCATAGGCTCATCGCACGGACTTGACGACAGCGTCAAGAATGCCGCAGACCTGCGTTTATCGGTCTCAAAGCTCACCTTTCCGCATCAGCTGATGCGTGTTGTGTTGCTTGAAAGCGTTTACAGGTGCTTAAACATCATTAAAGGCACGAAATACCACAAGTGATGACAAATTAGACTAATGCGTCATTTTTTAACGCCTTGACTTCATAAAATGGTAAAAACTCTGTAAGGAGATACCGTTTATGAAAGTCTTGGCGTTTTTTTTGATCTTTTTGCTTATATTTTCTTTACCATCCTGCAAAAAGGAGGATCTGCCGAGCTGCGAGGCGATCCTATCCGAAATGATGGAGAATGAGGTGGGATTGCCTGCAGGAAAGATATATCTCATGCATGCGAACGAGGGCGACGAGAATTATCTTTCCAATTACCTAATCTGCGCCTTATACGGCGACGGCGAAGACCCTGTGATGGCCGACGGGTGGCTTGATCTTGCCATCTTTCTTCCCTCCTCCGATCATCCGTGTGAGATGGCGGTCTTTTTATGCGACGGAGAGGACTCCGCCACCGACACCGCAAGAATGCTCTGCCGCAGGCTTGACATGATCCGCACCGCAAAGCACAAGACTGAATATTCGCATTATTTTGAGTCGGCAACTGTCACCGTTGTTAGAAACTACGTTTTGTTCGTCATTTCCTCAGATTCCGAAAATGCTATCAAGGCGGCATCAAAAATTATTGGGTGATTTGCCTTTTATTGTTGACTTTTATTTTGAAGGATGATATAATGTTGACATCCGACAAAGCCGCAATGGCGGTACGGAAAAGCCTAATTTACAGCCTACAAATGAAAGGATAGATGATATGAGCACAAGCTGGAAGAACAAATACACAAAGGCGGTAACCTTTAGCTATGACGACGGAGTTACGCAGGATATCAGAATGATAAATCTCTTGAATAAATACGGACTTAAGGCGACCTTTAACCTTAATTCCGAGCTTCTCGGCAAGCCCGGAATTCTCTCCTACGGCGGAGTTCCCGCATCGCACTACAAGGTTGATCCCTCTGACGTTAAAAAAATATACGAGGGACATGAGGTGGCTGTACATACTCTTACGCATCCCAGACTTCCCGAGCTTGACGATGCTGAGGTTATACGTCAGGTTGAGACCGACAGACAAAACCTCTCCGCACTTGTGGGATACGAGGTCATCGGTATGGCATACCCCTGCGGCGGAGTGAACAATGACGACAGAGTCGCCGCGCTCATCCGCGAAAACACCGGCGTAAAATATGCGCGCACGATAACGAGTGTAGACAGCTTTGATCTTCAAGAAAATCTCTATCGCTTTAACCCGAACGTTCACGACGTTTTTGAGGGTGACAGGCTTATGGAGCTTGGTCGCAGATTTCTTGAATCAAAGACCGACAAGCCCCAGATCCTCTACGTTTGGGGTCATTCCTACGAGATGGATTTTGCAGAGGATAATTGGGCAAAGCTTGAGGAATTCTTTAAGCTCATCGCAAATAAGGATGACATATTCTACGGCACAAATAAAGAGGTTTTGCTTGGATAACCAATAGTATAAAACGCGCTCGTTTGAGCGCGTTTTGCGTTTTAAATTTTGATTTATCGGTCAGTTGCAAAGGGACAAACGCAAGCCTTCCCCCTGGGGGGGAAGGTGGCGGCGTAGCCGACGGATGAGGGGTAAAAGCCCTTGTACAATAACCCCTCATCCCCCGCTTCGCGGGAGCTTCCCCCCAGGGGGAAGCCTTTCGTTTTATCGTGACGAACCCACCGCTAAACCCCAATTTACCCATTATTCAAATCATGCCGCCAAGCCAATAAATCACGCCGTAGACTGCGCCGGCGAGTGTTCCGTAAAGCAACACCGGTCCTGCGACGGTGAATATTTTAGCACCGACTCCAAGAACAAATCCCTCTGCCTTTGAATCAATTGCCGGTGATACAACGGCATTGGCAAAGCCCGTTATTGGCACTAACGTGCCTCCGCCCGCTCGCTTTGCGACCTTTTCAAACAGTCCGAGTCCCGAAAGCAATGCCGCGAAAAATATAAGGCTCACGGAGCAAAGCGTTCCCGCCTCTCTTTGCGGCATCCCGATAATATCACGGTAAATTATCAATAGCCCCTGCCCTAAAGTACATATCATTCCCCCTATAAAAAATGCCCACATGCAGTTTTTCAATATAGGTGAGGCGGGTGCGTGAGCATCCGCATATTTTTTATAAGTCTTTTTTTCGATGTTCAATTTTTGTCACCTCGCTTTTTATTATTTTTTCACGCAAAGCGATAAAAATCCGCATTTGAGAATTCTAACGTTTTAAATACTTGGGAATCGAAGCAAAAATTTCCGTTCAGCCTTGACAAAAAATTTGAAAAATAATATAATGTAATCAGAGACAGAGAAAAATTCGACATAAAGAAAGGAATCTTTTATATATGCCGGGATGGGATGAATTTAAAAAAGGATTAGGCAAAATTGCCGACAAGACCGCAAGCAAGACCCGTGAGCTTACTGACATCGCATCGATAAAAATAAAGATCGCCTCCAAAGAGGCTGACAGAGATGCCGAATATAAGACTCTTGGAAGGCTCACATACAAAAAGCTCAAAAGCAGTGAATGCGCTCAAGGCATAACCGAGCGCATTTCCGCATGCATTGAAAAGCTTGACAAAATAAACGAGGAGATCGCCCTTTTAAAGGCCGAGGAGGAAACAAAAAAGGCGGCGCGCCAGGCTGCAAAGGAAGCCAAGAAGGCCGCGCAAGCCGAGGAAGAAGCTCGCGAGGAAGCAGAAGCGCAAGCCGAGGAAGAGCTTGTTATGGAGCAATTCAACAAGGCGAGAAGTGAGGCTGACGAGGAATACGAAAAGGCAAAGCAGGCCGCAGAGGATGCAAGGAAGGCTTGACTGCATGTTTTTATCCGACCGATAAGTATATCGGTCGGATAACTCAAAAAATGGCAAATTGTAATTTTTTGTTTACAATTCGAGGCAAAAAATCGAGAAAGAATGCAAAAAACACCGTATTCGTTTTATTTTTTTGCTTTTAAAACGCTGTCCGCAACTCACGGTTGCAAAATAATCAAGGTAAAGTTGGTAGAAAATTTATTTTCCTATTGGTATAATAATAATGTATTGTGGTTATCATAGAATATTAAAAAGGAGAATAATGTTATGACTATCGGTCAGAAGATCGTACAACTCAGAACCGCAGCAGATATTTCCCAGGAGCAGCTTTCGGAAACCCTTGGCGTTTCAAGACAGTCTGTTTCAAAGTGGGAGACTGATCAGGCACTTCCCCAGATCGACAAGGTGCTTCAGATCGCTGAGCTTTTTAACGTTTCAACAGATGAGCTTCTTCGCGACAAGCTTGAAATCAGATCAAGCGGAGAAAAAACACATAATAAATATTTCGGTACGGACGGTTTCCGCGGCGAGGCTAACGTAAATCTTACCTCTATGCATGCATACAAGGTCGGAAGATTCCTTGGCTGGTACTATTCCTCAAAGCTTTCAGGCTGCACAAAGGCAGGATACCGCCCCCGTATAGTTATCGGTAAGGACACCCGCCGTTCAAGCTACATGCTTGAGTACTCTATTGCGGCAGGTATTACCGCTTCGGGAGCTGACGTTTATATGCTCCACGTTACCACGACTCCCAGCGTTTCATACGTTACCCGTATGGATGAGTTTGATTGCGGTATTATGATAACCGCATCTCATAACCCCTTCTATGACAACGGAATTAAGGTGATCAATTCTCACGGCGAAAAGCTTGACGACGCTACGACCGCATATATCGAGGCATATCTCGACGGCGATCTTGCCGCAATCGGTGTTGCGGGTGAGGATATTCCCTTTGCACAGAAATCCAAGATCGGTTGCATTCACGACTACGTTTCGGGAAGAAACCGCTATATTGGATACCTTATCTCCGTAGCATCCAACTCCTACAAAAAGCTTAAGATCGGTCTTGACTGCGCAAACGGCGCATCCTGGAACATTGCAAACGCCGTATTCTCCGCTCTCGGAGCGCAGACATACGTTGTGGGCAACGAGCCTGACGGCCTTAACGTAAACGAGGGATGCGGATCTACACATATTGAAAATCTCCAGAAGCTCGTTAAGGAAAAGCATCTTGACCTCGGATTTGCATTTGACGGTGATGCGGACAGATGTATCGCAGTTGACGAAAACGGCAAGGTCGTTGACGGTGATGCGATCATCTATATTCTCGGCAAGAGACTTAAGAGCCGCGGCATGCTTAAGGACAACACCGTTGTTGCAACGGTAATGTCAAACAGCGGATTCGTTGCAAGTCTTGATAAGATCGGAATCAAGTGCGAGCAGACCGCGGTGGGTGACCGTTTTGTTTACGAATGTATGCAGAACAACAACTATGCGATAGGCGGCGAGCAGTCCGGTCACATCATAATGAAAAAGTACGCAACCACGGGTGACGGTATACTTACCGCCATTATGGTCGCAGAGGAGATATGTGATTCCAAGTCCACTCTTTCAAAGCTCGCAGAGCCCGTAATGCTCTATCCCCAGTACACAAGAAACATCCGCGTTAAGAACAAGGCGGCTGTTCTTGCTGACAAGAACGTTCTTGATGCAAAGGATAAGGTTGAAGCGCTCATTAACAAGAACGGACGCGCTCTTCTCCGTCAAAGCGGAACAGAGCCCGTGATTCGCGTTATGATAGAGAGCGTCAGCGAGGAAAAGTGCGTTGAATACGCCAATATCATCGCCGAGGCAATTATCGCCGGCGGACACGTTGCAGAATAAAAAACAGAAAAAATACCGCTTGCTTACACGGCAAGCGGTATTTTTTCTACGTCAATTTACAAGGTTGCGAAATCTGATCCTACCTCATTTTTTCGCGGTACCATTCATGATCATTTGGCATAAAACCACTCTTATCTTCTTGCTCAATAATTTCAAGCAGTGCGTTGAGTCTGTCCCTGAGCCCTATCGCAGCATCAATCTCCTTTGCAGTAATATGCGCCTTGAGTGGCTTTACCGTGCTCTTAAAATTCAGTAAAACCCTCATAGGTAGCTGTAATATCCGCACAGAGGCATCCCCATGGTCAATTACGAATTGATGAACTACACGCTCATTTATAGCAATAATATCTCCGGCGCAGGCGCGTATCTTTTGCCCCTCAACAACTATCAGAAGATCATTTTTCATCACTTGGCAAAGCTAGTATCTGTCGTGCCAATGCAAAGAGTATTTTAAATTATAAAAATCCATGGTGTGGCAAATTATTTCAAATTTGCTTATCTCACGCTGTATCTCCATAAGTTTTCTCCTTACACTTGTTAATAAATTTTTGGGTAGCAGACAGTGTGTCGTGACGGTCAAAACGATTATAATACCGTTACCGTATAGCGTTTTATAGACGATATTCTATAAGAGATGGCGTACTCGACATCCCACCAACACACAATTATAAACCCTTACGGCACAATAATATAGACTCACTCCGAAAAAAATCTGTTCTCAATTTCCGCGCAGACGTAGTGGTATATCGGCAAATGAAGCTCCTGGATCTTATAGGTCTCGCATTCGGGAGCACAGATGCAAACGTCGGCAATCGATTTAAGCTTTCCGCCGCTCTCGCCTGTCAGCGCGATCACGCAAAGACCCAGAGCCTTGGCAACCTTTGCTGCCTCTACTACGTTTTTCGAGTTTCCCGAGGTACTTATTGCGATCAGCGCATCTCCCCTTTTTCCAAGCGCCAAAACGCTCTGCGCATAGATCAGCGCAGGGTCTACGTCATTACAAAAGGCGGTATTGAGCGCGCTCAGCGAGGTAAGCGGAATAGCGGGAAGCGCATCCTGCAAGCTACAAAGCACCGCCTCATCGATTTCAGGGCAGTTTTCGTGCATCTCGCGCTTTTTTTCATCGGTGAGAGGTCTCTTTTTGAGAAATCCCTTCATAAGCTCGCCCGAAATATGCTCGCAATCGGCACAGCTTCCGCCGTTTCCGCAAAGCAAAAGCTTTCCGCCGCTTACATATACTCTTTCAATGGCGCAAATGGCGCTTTCAATATCATTCTTGCATCCCGCAAGCGCGGGATAGCGTTCAAGTAACTTATTCATAATTTTCTCCTTATGTCGCGGTTTATATCGCGGTGGCGATGGCGGCATAGTCACCTATGCTCTCGCCAAGCGCGGCAGGTACAACCTCACAGCACGCCGCCGAAACACCGAGTGCCTCTTTTTCTATCTCATCCTTTGCGTACTTCCAAAGGAGGTCTCCGCTTCGCGCAAAGATGCTTCCGATTACTATCCTTTCGGGGTTAAGAATATCTATAAGCACCGAAAGTCCGCGTCCAAGCTGTCTGCCCGATTCCCGATATACTGCCAACGCGGTCTCATCGCCCTCTGTCGCCGCTCTTGCAATGCTTGCCGCACTTATATCGGCAAGCGCATATCCGTCCTTATAATAGGACGGCTTTTTGCCGTTTTTGCAAGCTTCTGCCGCCATGGAAAGCCCAAGCTGTGCGATACCTCCGCCGCTGCAAAAGCCCTCAAAGGAGCCTTTTTTGCCGTATCCTATGGGCCCGCTTGGCTCAAGTCTAAGATGTCCCACCTCGCCTGCGTTACCGTTCGTGCCCTCGTAAAGTCTGCCTCCGAGTATCAAGCCTGCGCCAAGTCCGGTGCCGAATGTGAGGAATACCATATTTTCGCATCCTCTGCCCGCTCCGAATCTCCATTCCGCAAGCGCGCAGGCGTTGGCATCATTTTGCAGCTTTGCCCTGACACCGTAGTGCGACTCCAATATTTTTACGATTTCCACGTTATCCCAGCCCGGAAGATTCGGGGGGCTCATAATTACTCCCTTTTTAGAATCGAGCGGACCTCCGCAGGAAATTCCTATCGCATCCGGGGGGCAATCAAGTATGGAATCCGCCATCCCGATCAGCCTATCTATCATTGCTTCGGCAGAAACAGAATGATCGGTAGGACACTTTTCCTTTTTCAAAAGACTGATATTCTCACCGTCAACTCGTGCGGTTACGACAGCGCATTTAGTTCCGCCGATATCAAATCCCAAAACGTACATATTTTACCTCACAAACGGTATTTTTTCATTAACGCCACGTATTTTTCAAGATCGACGACAGGAGTTGCCAACAGATAATGATTGAATCCCGTCTCGCCATCGCACTCCCACTCAAATATGAGCATTCTGCGGTCGTTTTCCTCAAGCTCAAGGTCGACTACTTTAGTACTTGAGTTGATCTCTGCCTTGAAATCGCAGGAATATACCACATCTCCGCTCTCGGCATCACGCACGGTAAGGTGTCCGCGCTTTTGGAGCAAGGTGTCGTTGCATGCGTATATCGGCAAATAATTCTCGCAGGGCTCGTCCGCTATGACGGCAAAGGGCGATTGCGAGCGCTTTATGTAGTTATACGCCGCCTTCTTATCGTAATAGTAGCCAACGACTGCATCCGACATCTGCGGCCAACCGTCGATAAGGTTCCACCAGATAATACCGGTCCTTTTCGGTCTGCCGACTCTTATTCTCTCGATAAAATATTTCTTTGCCTCTGCCTGCGATATCTGCGAGGCGAGGACATATTTTTCGGGGTCTGTCGGAATGTCTCCAAATAGCACTCTTACCTGATTTTCCATCAGCATTACTCTCGCGTCGTCGCCTCTCTGATCGCTTGAATGGAGTATCCACTCGGGATTATTTTTGTAGTGCCAAACACGCTCGGGCGTGATAAATTTCTTAATTGATTCAAGCGAGGGACAGCCGTGATATCCCGTCTCGCTGACGAAAACCGATTTACTGTTCTTATAGTAATCTCCCTTATAATAGTCTCTCGGTCCCCAAAGATGCTCCTCGCAACGCTCGATACGCGCTCCCGTCTCCTTTATAACACGGTAAAGCTCACTTGAAATGTAAGGTGAGCTTGGGAGATAGGGTCTTTGCGCATCGTTCTCCTTGACCGCGCGGGCAAGCACCTCACGCGTGAGGAGATTCAAGTTGGGATCGGCAAAGGGTCTTGCCATCATATCGACCTCGTTATCCCCTGCCCAGAGGATGATTGAGGGGTGGTTTCTCAGCTTGCGAATAACCGAAACCGCCTCGGCAAAAAGCTTTTTCTTGAACTCATCTGTCTCGGGGTATGCGCGGCAAGCCATCGAGAAATCCTGCCATACCATAATACCGTTTCTGTCACAGAAATCAAAAAATGCGTGATCCTCATATACGTTTCCGCCCCAGCAACGCAAAATGTTGCATCCGACGTCCTTGACCAAAGCCAGCGCCGCATCGTATCTCTCGGCATCGCGGCTATGGAATGCATCCATAGGAACCCAGTTAGAGCCCCTGCACATGATCTCAACGCCGTTTATAAGGAAACGGAACTGACCTACGTCCTCTACGGTAGGATCGCGGTAGTCAAGCTCGACAGAACGGATACCGAATGAAGCATCCTCTTCGCATACGACCTTTCCGTCCTTGATTATCCTCACCTTAACGTCGTATACATTCGGCTCGCCGTAGCCGTAGGGCCACCAAAGCTTCGGGGCGTCAATAAAGTAAAAGAACCAACTCGCTTTCTTGCCGAAGAGCTTGAAGCTCTTTGTAAATCTGCTGTCTCCGCAGGCTCCGCAAAGCTCAAGCTCAAGCTTGCTAAAGTCCTTATAGGGCGCGTCTATTTCATAAAATATCTCACAGCGGTCGGGTCTTCCGCAAAGATAAAGCTGGGTAAATCTTATCTCGTCTCTGACCTCTATTCTGACGCCGCGCCAGAGTCCTGCGGTGACTGCACGGGGCATTATGTCCCATCCGTATGTATGCTGTGCGCGGCGAATATGGGTCTCCGCGCCGCCGTTTGTCCATGAGTGCATTGCAAAAGCGTTAGTATCGTATCTTGTGAGAGCAAGGCAGGTCGAGTCTATACGCACGGTAAGCGTATTCTCGCCGTCACGAAGATATTTTCCTATCTCAAATTCGTGGGAGATGAGCATATTGTCACTCTCCCCTATCTTCTCGCCGTTGATATAATACTCTGCAAGCGTATCTACACCCTCAAAGACGAGATATACCCTCTCGCGCTCTGCGGGTGCGGCAAATTTGCGCTCGTACGTCCACTCATACGTCTCGTATTTTTCGGTCTCAAGGATATTGAGTCCCATGTAAAGATCATTTGGGAGATAACCCTCGCGAGAGAGATCAAGCTGGACGCATCCGGGAACATTGCCCATAAGCTCAAGGCGGTCACTGCCGCACATGTCTCTGCCCGAAATACGCCATTCGCCGTTTAATGAAAATGTTTTCATATCAAAATTCTCCGTTCCGTTTTCCTGTCAGTTGCATTATAACATAAAAAATATCGCGTGTAAATAAAAAATAACTATAAATATATTATAATTTATCAAAAACTAAAGTTCAATGCCAAAAAAGATACGAAAATTATGATTTTGGGTATTTGGGCGATTATTTCAAATTTTGATTTGTCGAACTGTTTAATTTGTATTTCATGGCTATAAATTTCCCTCACGTCACGCTTTGCGTTAGCCTTCCCTTGTGAGGGAAGGTGGATTTTGACGCTTGCGGCAAAAGACGGATGAGTAGAAGGCTAACGATTTTACTGTCTTTAATCCGAGAAAAAGTCTTACGGTGTAAGGGCTTTGTGCTCACGCGTGTTTAACGATAGACACGGTGGCGTATTCTACTCATCCACCACTGCGTGGTCCCCCTTCCCTCACAAGGGAAGGCTAACGCAAGGCGAAATTAAACAAAAATTTGAAGCCGTAAACCCACCGCTAAATTGCAATTTACCCTCCGATCAACAAAAAGGAAGGCGAGCCTTCCTTTTTTCGTTATATTTTCCTGAAATCCTTTATTCTATGGAACGTCGAATAATTCGAATCGTGATAGCTATGAGCTCCATTCACTGCAGTTCTGCAAAGATAGACGATATCTTCACCGTCAAATTCAAAATCCGCGTACTGAAATCCGACCTTTGCCACATCCTCATTTCTGTGATCGTGCAGATCACACACAACCTTCCACTCCTGAAGGTTGGTGGATGACATAAGCGACATAAGGTTTCTTGCGCTGTCCGGACATCCGTCGTAAAGGCGCGTAGCAACCGAGTAATACCTTCCCGTTTCTCCATCGTATTTTATCATAAATTTCGAAAGGTTTGCCTCGAACGGCATGATACCGAAAAAGGACAGCGTTTTTTCGGGGTTCTCGGTATCGATCTCATACATCAATGCCCTACCCCTCATAGCCGTACGCATAACATTGAGAAGCCTTCCTTCGGGCGAGAGCACAATAGTTCCCTCTATTGTGAGTCCTCCCTTCTGCACTCCTTTGAGCTCAGGTGAAAATTCGTCAAGAATGACCGGTTCTGAAAAGCTCCAGCTATTAGGGTCAAGAAGATCAGCGTCAACGTCACACGACATTACCATAGCACCGCAACCGCCCCACGGTGCCCATTCAAGCGTGCCGTAGAGTCTGCCCTTATATTCAACTATCGGTTGAGGGTTTTTGTGCACCCCCGAATGCCGTCCTGTCTTGCTCCCCGAGCCCCTCAAAAGTGCCACGGGTGCGGAAAAGCTCTTGCCTCCGTCGCTTGATCTGCCTATCAACAGGTCTCCGTACTCGGTACTGACCGAGAGCATATAAAGCTCACCCTTGTGAATAAACATCTTGCCCCAAAAGCATGGCATCAGCTCACTGACGTAATTCCAGCTCTCACCGTTATCATCCGAGCGGAAGATCAAAGTCAGATTTTGCGGAGCGCCCCCTGCGAAAAGATCCATAGAAGCAAGCAAATACCCCTCGGGATGACGGACGAGCGACGGAGAGCAGAGATACTTGCCCGAAAAAGAGTATGCGTTATCGTCGGGATGAAGATAATTCACAACCACGCCGTCAATCTTGCCCGTTCTCGCAAGACGTACAAGGCTTTTTTTATTGTTCGATTCGACGTAAAACTCGTAATCGGTCTTGTCGGCAAGTCCAACTATATCAAACCCGTTTCCACTCGTCACACCGCAAAAAGAAAACTCGCCCTCGCCGCGCACACGGCAATATACAGAGTATTCAGCACATTCTGTACCCAGCCATTCAATATGAATAGATTCTGCGCTCGGCGCAACTCTGCAAATATAAATGTCGCCCACGTCGCAAAGCGGCGGACGGTACGGTGAATAACTCCATAAACCTTGTCCCTTCATAGCATATTCCTCCAAAACAGAAATTTGCAATTTGATTATACATTTTTATTTCCTGCAAGTCAATCATTTTTTGTTTTTTCTATTGAAATAAATCAATAAATATAGTATAATATCTCTGTTTGGAGGGATGAATATGAAAAATCTTCAAAATTTACATACACACACAACATACTGCGACGGACGCGACACCCCCGTTGAAATGATAGAATCCGCCATTGCGCAGGGATTTGAGTCGATAGGCTTTTCGGGACACGGATTCACATTCTACTCCCCTGCTCCTCCTATGTCTCTTGAGGGAACAGAGGAATACAAAAAAGAGATCACCGCTCTCAAAAAGACTTTCGAAGGCAAAATTGATCTCTTCTTGGGACTTGAATTTGATATGTACTCCGGCGTAGACCTTGAGGGATACGACTATCTTTTGGGCGCGTGTCACTATCTCAAAATGGGAGAGAAATACATCGGATTTGACCGCTCGGCAGACGTTGTTCAGGGCGTTATCGACACCGAGTTTTCGGGTGACGGAATGGCGTTTGCAAAGGAATACTACCGCCAGCTTTCAAGCCTTGCCGACTACGGAAAATTCGATATTTTGGCGCACTTTGACCTTGTCACCAAGAATATTGAAAAAATACCGTACTTTGATATAAATTCAAAGGAATATCTTGATGCAGCATTCGGTGCCATTTCCGCACTCAAGGGCAAAATCCCCTTTTTCGAGGTAAACACGGGGGCGATCTCGCGCGGCTATCGCACGACTCCATACACAACTCTCCCCATTCTTCGCGAATTTAAAAGGCAAGGATACGGAGCTGTAATCTCATCCGATTGCCACGATGCAAGACATCTGATGACCGGCTTTGATATTGCAAAGGAAATGCTGAACGAGGCGGGATTTACCGAAAAATACATACTCAAAAAGGACGGCTTTTGCGCCGTGGAGCTTTAATCATGAATGCTTTATCAATAATAATGCTCGTCTTTGCCATTCTTGGCGCGCTTGACCGAATTTTCGGCAACAGATTCGGACTTGGCAAAGAGTTTGAGCGTGGATTTATGCTGCTTGGAAATATGGCTCTGACGATGATAGGAGTCATCGTACTTGCACCATCCATAGCACACTATACCGCGCCCGCATTCGATGCGGTCTACAACGCCATCGGTATTGATCCGTCGGTCTTTGCCGCATCTATACTCGCAAACGATTCGGGCGGAACTCCCCTTGCCTTTGAAATAATGAAGGACGGAGCGCTCGGCGGCTTCAATGCGCTTGTCGTATCCTCAATGATGGGCTGCACAATATCCTACACTATCCCATACGCACTCGGCGTTGTCAAGAAGGACAGATACAACGATATGTTCCTTGGCATGCTTTGCGGAATAGTTACCATCCCGATAGGCTGCTTTGTGTCGGGTCTCGTGCTCAAGATCCCAATGCTTGCCCTTCTTTGGAATCTTGCTCCGCTTATTCTTCTTTCGGCAATAGTTGCGATCGGTCTTATCTTTGCGCAGAAGGTAACTATAAAGATCTTCTACGGCATAGGAATCTTTATGAAGGTCCTCATCACCGTCGGTCTTGTCGCGTGTATGATCGAGTCGCTCACAGGATTTGAAACCATCCCCCACTTAGCACCGCTCAGCGAGGGCGGAATGGTTTGCGTTAATGCCGCGATTGTTCTTTCGGGCGCATTTCCGCTTATGTTCGTCATATCAAAGATACTTAAGAAGCCTCTTGCCCTGCTCGGGCGCAAGCTTAAGGTCAACGACACGAGCACGCTCGGTCTTCTGACTACGATAGTATCGAGTACACCCACCTTTGAATGGGTCAACGATATGGATCGCCGCGGCATCATTTTAAATTCCGCGTTCGCCATCTCGGCGGCGTTCACCTTTGGCGGACACCTCGCGTTCACTATGGCGTACAACTCCATAAGCGGCGCTTACGTTGCCCCCATGATAATCGCAAAGCTCCTGTCAGGCGCATTTGCTTTTGCACTGGCTCTCCCTATCGCGGCGAGGGCGGTTAAAAACGATTCTCCAACACCAACTGAAAAATAACGTCTAATCCCTCGGCTAAAATACCGAGGGATTATTTGATAAATTGGGGTTTAGCGGGGGGGTTACGGCTTCAAATTTTTGTTTGATATCGCTTTGCGTTAGCCTTCCCTTGTGAGGGAAGGGGGACAACACGCCACACGGCGAGTAGTGAAGCTATCCTCCTACGCTTTGCGTTTTGTGGTGGATGAGTAGAGTACGCCACCGTGGCTACCGTTAAACACGCGTGAGCATAAAGCCCTTATGTCATAAGACTTTTTCTCGGATTAAAGACAGTTAAAATCGTTAGCCTTCTACTCATCCGTCTTTTGCCGCAAGCGGCAAAATCCACCTTCCCT
>JAZUBI010000209.1:0-4928 GCA_045638385.1 Eubacteriales bacterium | reverse complement strand
TCGTCCTATGTAAGTTTTGGTTTGCATTTTTAGCCGTTATTTTGAAGTAGAAGCTCGTATAATTCCTCTCGGCAGCTGATGTTCAGCTTACCGTAAAGTGTTCTCGTATAGGTCTTTACCGTGTTCTCGGAGAGGTGCATTGTGTCGGCTATCTCCTTGCGCTTTTTGCCTGCGATAACCATTTCGAGAATTTCGCGCTCTCTCATTGAAAGCGGATTATCTTCTTTTACGAAGGTCAGCACCTTTGCGAGCTTAGCTTCCATCGTCATCGTCGTGATTTGCACGGCGAGTTCTTCGCGCTCGGCAGGGGTGTATTTTGGGATATCTCTTTTGTGAACATAGTCTTGAAGCATCAGCCAAATGCAAAGGAAAGCCAATGCGCTTATCAGATATATGCCCGAAAGCAATTCGAAGTTCCAAGGGATTATTTTTTGAATGCACCAAAGTCCAACGTTACCAAGCACAATTGCGAGCATGATGCAGGCGTGTTTTTGCGATGCGCCCTTGTGCTTTACGAGCGATACACAGAGTACCGCAATCATAGCAACAAAGTAGGCTATAACATAGATGAGGTTGGTGGGATGAAGTACGCCGTATTCCTTATGCAAAACGGTCGCACCTGCCACGTTTTCTATCGTTGCACTCGTATAGTACCAATCGAGGTAGCCTGTTGTGCAGATGATCCCGAACATAAGCACGGCTGCTCCGATGAGCGCACCCGTCACCCATTTCTTGTAGTTGTATCCGCAAAGCCCCGAGATAATCATAAACATACACAGAGGAATTATTACTTGTCCGAGGTATGTGATCTTGTTCGCAAAGAGCGCGAATTCAACTGTTTTTGAGAATGCGACCAAGGTATATCCGAGGTTGACTACCGACACGCATACGAACAGAAGAAACAACCAAGGCTCATTTTGCTTTTTACGCACGAACAGAAAATATAAGGGCAACAGCATGATGGAAAGCAAAAATATTGCGCCGTATGTATATTGCATAGTCACACCTCCTTTTGTGGATTTATCGCATTGCATAAATTGATTACATTATTATACCATAAAAATGTGAATAAATCAAGGCGTTTTACTGCATTTGCGGATATCTGAGTCACACAAGAAAAGGCGTAACTTACTTGCTGTGCCTTTTGTTGACTTGTCAACAAGTTATTAGAATACCCTGATCAACAATCCTTTACCTACATTTACCTTTACCGAGGCTGTTTTTCCCTTTAGTACTTCATTGCTTATTCCATATTGATATCCCGACTGAATTGCTGCATTTTGTAAAGGATATTTTGCATTTTCAATTGTGATATCCTGCAATATGCCTGTTATATTCAAAACAGAAAAGTAGGAATAAGAATCATCAATCAGAACCGGCGTATCCTTAACAAGCTCCATATCCGAAAAATCATCTACAATTCTTCCCTTATACCCAAGCTGGTCAAGATACTCCAGAATATACACGTTTCCCAGCGTATGATCAAGCCTTGCACCGATAACACCTATCAAAAGAAACTCTTTATATCCGCGTTTGATTGCTTCCTTTACGGCAAACACTGTGTCCGTATCATCCTTTTCACAAGGAAGAACGATTGTTTCAACATCAAGATGAGGATTCTCGTGTGAATCGAAGTCGCCGACAATAAGACTCGGTTTTACAGCAAGCTTTTCCATATGCTTAAGACCGCTATCACAGAAGATAACGAAATCATCGGATTTTATATGGGCGATAATTCTATCATAATTCGATATATCCGCACCGCCTACGATAACACATCTGCTCATCAGAGAATATCTACCATTTCGTTGTTGAGTGCCTTATTCATGCTTCTGACTGCACAGAACTTACCGCACATCGAGCAGGTATCGTCGTGCTCAGGCTTGCGCTCGTCACGGATACGCTTTGCAGTTTCGGGATCAAGTGCGCATTCCCACTGTGCCTCCCAATCAAGTGCTCGTCTTGCATCACCCATGCGGTCGTCGATATCTCTTGCGTGAGGGATCTTCTTGGCAATGTCCGCAGCGTGAGCCGCAATCTTGGATGCAATAATTCCCTGCTTCACGTCATCAACATTCGGAAGAGCCAAATGCTCGGCAGGAGTTACGTAGCAAAGGAACGCCGCACCGGATGCTGCCGCGATTGCTCCACCGATTGCAGATGTGATATGGTCATAGCCGGGAGCGATATCGGTTACGATGGGACCAAGCACGTAGAAGGGTGCGCCCATACAAATGGTCTGTTGCATCTTCATATTGGCTTCAATCTGATCCATCGGCATATGTCCGGGACCCTCTACCATTACCTGCACGTCCTTTTCCCAAGCACGCTTTGTAAGCTCGCCGAGGCGCACAAGCTCCTCAATCTGACAAACATCACTTCCGTCAGCAAGACAACCGGGACGGCAGGCATCTCCGAGAGAAATGGTTACGTCATACTCACGGCAGATGTCAAGGATCTCATCGTAATATTCGTAGAAGGGGTTCTCCTGTCCCGTCATACACATCCAAGCGAACACAAGAGAGCCTCCGCGAGATACGATATTCATCTTTCTTTTGTGCTTTTTAATCTGCTCAATGGTCTTACGCGTGATGCCGCAATGGAGAGTTACGAAGTCCACTCCGTCCTCTGCGTGAAGGCGAACCACGTCGATGAAGTCCTTTGCGGTAAGAGTTGCAAGATCTCTCTGATAGTGGATAACGCTATCGTATACGGGAACCGTACCGATCATAGCGGGGCATTCGCTCGTGAGCTTTCTGCGGAAGGGCTGTGTGTTACCGTGGGAAGACAGGTCCATAATTGCCTCAGCCCCCATATTGACTGCCGCCATGACCTTTTCCATCTCAATATCATAGTCCTTGCAATCGCGGGAAACACCGAGGTTGATGTTGATCTTGGTGCGAAGCATAGAGCCGACACCGTTGGGGTCAATGCAGGTATGTAGCTTATTGGCGCAGATGGCAACCTGACCTTTCGCAACAAGGTCACGAATTTCTTCCTCGGTTCTGTACTCCTTTGCAGCAACTGCCTTCATTTCGGGTGTGATGATGCCACGTCTTGCGGCATCCATTTGTGTCGTATAGTTTCTCATTTTCATTGGTTCCTTTCAAGCAATTTTATTTGGCAAAATGACTGTTAAGATCAAAAGCGTGATTCATGGGTCCTGAACATTGTCCAAGGTCGAGCATGTATGCAAGTGCGCCCGAGATATAGTCCTTGGCTCTTTGCACAGAGTTCTCAAGGTCATATCCCTTTGCGAGATTCGCCGCAATAGCAGACGAGAGCGTACATCCTGTTCCGTGGGTATTCGGATTATCAATGCGTTTACCGCAGAACCACTTGTAGCTTCCCTTTTCATATAAAAGGTCGTTGGCATCACTCACGCTATGACCGCCCTTGAGAAGAACGGCGCAGTGATACGCCTCGCTGATGATCCTTGCAGCTTTGAGCATATCGTCCTTATTCCGGATCTTCATTCCCGACAACACCTCTGCCTCGGGGATGTTGGGTGTCACGAGAGTTGCAAGCGGAATCAGCTCACTCTTGAGAACGTCGATAGCGTCCTCATTGATCAGTCTTGCTCCACTTGTGGCAACCATAACGGTATCCACCACAACGTTTTCTGCTTTGTGAAATTTCAGTCTTTCTGCAATGGTTTTAATCAGATCTGCCGAGCTTACCATACCGATCTTCACGGCATCGGGACGGATATCCTCAAACACCGCATCGATCTGCTGTGCCAAAAATTCGGGAGTTGCTTCTTGTACTCCCCTTACGCCGGTCGTGTTCTGCGCTGTGAGTGCAGTAATTGCACTCATCGCATAAACACCGTTAAGCGTCATCGTTTTGATATCTGCTTGAATACCGGCGCCTCCGCAGGAATCGCTTCCTGCGATTGATAATGCTGTTTTCATAATCTTACTCCTAAACATTATTTTTTCTTAAGCGACAGAGAGTGGTGCCCCCGGTCTGCCGCTGCTTTTTATATGGTTTTCAAAATGGGATCGGTAAAATCCAAAACGTAATAATCCGCAAGCCCCCTAAGTTCATCCTGATGTGCTTCGTGTCTGTCATATACGCCAACGGTAGGAAAGCCGTCTGTCTTTGCCGTATTCAGAGCAAAATACATATCCTCAAAGACGTAAGTTTCCTCTTTTGCCGTTCCAAGATGCTCCAAGGCTTTCTGATAAATGATCGGCTTATCCTTGCCGAAACCGACCTCGGCGCAGGTGAATATCTCCGAGAAATAATGACGAACGCCAAGACGCTCCAAGGTCTCTTCCACGAGATATCTGTCCGTTACCGTAGCAACGCACATCCGAGCTCCGTTCTCTTTGAGCCAGCAAAGATAATCAGCAATACCGGGCTTTAACGTAACCTTTGTTCTGTAGATACCTTCCACCATAGCGTTTACACCGTCCACGATCTCCTTGACGGAAAGTGTGACGCCGTAATGCTCGCGGTAATATTCGGCTGCCTCCTCCAAGGTGAGTGTCATAAAGGTTTCCTTCAAATCCTCATAAGGTTCTTTACCGAGCGATCTTAAATAATCCTCACCGATGGTGTCCCATATGAACATAGAGTCAAGAAGCGTGCCGTCAAGATCAAATATTGCGCCTTTTATCATATGATTCCGAGTTCCTTTGCTCTTGCCTTAAGTTCCATTGTTGCCGTTTTCGGACTTTCAGCTTTCATAATGGCGGATACAACGCAGATACCTGCAATAGGAATTCCTGCAAGAACGTCAATGTTGTTTTTGTTAAGACCTCCGATGGCGTTAACGGGAATCGGAACAGCCTTGCAGATATCAGCCAAGGTTTCCGTAGATGTAAGAACGGTTTTCACCTTTGTGGTTGTCGGATAAATTGCGCCGACACCGAGATAATCTGCGCCACCCTCGTAAGCTTCAAGAGCCCACGGAACTGTCT
>JAZUBI010000208.1:0-35337 GCA_045638385.1 Eubacteriales bacterium | reverse complement strand
TGTGCTCCGATTTCGCCGTTATTTACCGTAAATGTAGTTGTTGTTCCATCGCTAAACGTTATTGTATAGGTATCGACCAAGCCGTCGGAAGAAGTGTTTAAGTGGGATCGTAGCCATGTCGTTCTGTGAGCCAAGGAGTTGCAATAGTTGCTTGTCTTCCTAAGACCGCTTGGCCTCCGACTTTGTGCTCCGATTTCGCCGTTATTTACCGTAAATGTAGTTGTTGTTCCATCGCTAAACGTTATTGTATAGGTATCGACCAAGCCGTCGGAAGAAGTCTTTTCAATAGAAACGATTCCGTTACCGTCTGCTCCGGCAGCACCGGTATCACCCTTGTCTCCCTTATCACCCTTTTCTCCGTCAGCACCGTCTTTGCCGTCTGCGCCGTCAGCTCCAACAAGAGTCTTGAGCCATTCTTCAACAGTTCCGACAAATCCGTTCTCAACGGCAAGATCATAAACAGACTTTCCGTCAAGACCGTCCTTACCGTCCGCGCCATCTTTTCCGTCCGCGCCATCCTTACCGTCAGCACCGTCTTTTCCGTCCGCGCCGGGCGCACCGGCCTCACCTTGGTCACCTTTATCCCCCTTGTCGCCCTTTTCACCTTGTTCACCCTTCGCACCGGATGCACCGACAAGAGAGATCAGCCATTCTTCAACCGTTCCCTCATATCCCTTTTCAACGGCAAGCTCGTACGCGCTCTTTCCGTCCGCGCCGTCCTTACCGTCAGCTCCGTCCTTACCGTCTGCACCGTCCTTGCCCGCAAGAGACGCTACCCATTCTTCAAAAGTTCCGGTGTAACCCCTCTCGGTCAATTCAACGAATACCTCGTAAGGATCCTTGAATATCTCATCATAATTCTTGTTTTCCTCGCCGCTCTCAACCGAGCCCGCACCCGAAGTCTCGCCTGCCGTGTCATTCTCAACAACACCGCCCGAGGGCTTTTCAGCCTCGGTCTCCGAAGGCACTGCCGTATCACACCCCACAAAGCAAGGCAGACACAACGCCAAAACCAAAAATAATGCTAAAATCGTCTTTTTCATTTCTTTTCCTCCTTTGAATGAAAACAAAAAGTGCGCAGCCGAAGCTACGCACTGAAAAACGCAAACTCCGATTGCTGCGACACAACTTTCGAACGACTAATAAACAGTACGCCAAAAAAGAGTATGCATTTTTACCACAATTATGATAAAAATACGTACTGTTATACATTCGTTCGATATTCAGTTGTGTCGCACCATAATTATATCATTCACAGAGGCAAATGTCAACAAAAAAAGCGATTTTTTAAAAAACCGCTTTTTTTAATTCATTTTTGCACTTTTTACTTGCTTTCCTTCGATTTCGAATCCGAAGCGTTTGCGCTTCTCCACGAATAGGGAGAAAGTCCCGAATGCTTCTTAAAGCTTCTTGAAAAATACTCTATGCTCGGGAACCCGCAAGCCTCGCTGACCTCGCGGATCGACATATCGCTATTGAGCAGGAGCTGCTCTGCTCTTTGCATCTTCTTTTTCATTACGTATTCCATGATCGTAATGCCGAATTCCTTTTTAAAGTGCTCGGTCAGAGTCACAGTACTGCAATGCAAATGCCAGCTTATGTCGGAAAGCGTGATCTTCTTTGAGATGTTATTCTTAACATATCCCTTGACAAGCTGTCCTATCGTCATATCTCCGTCTGCAAGGAGATTGTTCGCTTCTATATATTCAGCTATCATGGGGAGCATATACGCATACGCCTCAAGCTTTGCCTTTGGATAGGACGGCATACTCAAAATGCTCTTCTCTATCATTTTTTTATTGAGCATGGGAGAGACGTCAAGAGCCTTTGTCAAAAGCTCCCTTTTAGCCTCCTTATTGTCCTCAACACCCATTCCGAGGAAAAGATATCCAACGACATCCTCGTTTTTTCTGATGGGCATTATAGCCTCATAAATGCCGAACGGACACTTATAAATAACCAGCTCTCCGCTTTCCTTTGCCCTGGTCATTCCGCACTTATCGGATGCAAGGCACATATCAAGGCACTTTTCCGACTTGTGAATACAAGTGCAATAAAGAGCCCCCGAATATCTGCGGGCGAGTATTTTATTTCTGCTGTTTAGAATGGCTATGTCCATTCCGGAAATTTCGTAGAAATTCTGCAATATCTCTTCGATCTTAGAGGTATTCACGGCTCGCTCTCCTTATTCCGACAACCGATTTTATCTCTGTTGTCTTATTAATGTTATAATAGCACAAATCTTTGAAAAATTCAAGTAAAAACGCGAAAATCGCTAATTTTTTATCGATTTGTCAAATTCGCTTATTGATTTAGTCTTGTATTCTAACCTATTATTTGCTAAAATGTAATCACATTGAATGACAACATTCAAAAAAACACAAATTATACAAATATTGGAGGTCTTTTATGAAGGACGGAAAAATCGTTGCCGGTGTCGTTGGTCTTCAGTTCGGACTCAGACATCTTGACGGATTTATTGCTAACGGATTCGAGGTTGGCGGAATTTGTGACAACCTTCCCGGTAGAGTTGAGGAGTATGGTACGGAATACAAAATCCCGGAGGACAAATGGTTCAGAGACTACCGCGATATGCTTAACATAGGTCTCGATATCGTTGTACTCGCGGTTCCCGATATGCTGCACAGAGAGCTTGCAGAGGCTTTTCTTGATGCAGGAGTTAACGTCCTCTGCGAAAAGCCCCTTGCTCTTAATCACGAGGATCTCTGCGCAATTGCAAGAGCAGAGGCAAGAAGCAAGGCTCGCTTTATGTGCGGTCAGATTTGCCGCTTCACTCCCGCTTTCGCTAAGGCGAAGGAAATCATTGACGCAGGCACAATCGGCGAGATATATTTCGTTGAGTCCGAGTACGCTCACGACTACATGAAGATTCTTGCAGATGAGAAAATCTGGAGAGCTGATCCCCGCCGTCACGGAGTTATCGGTGGCGGATGCCACGCTGTAGACCTTCTCCGTTGGATTGCAGGCGACCCCGAGGAGGTATGCGCATACGGTACTCATAAGCTTCTTCCTCAGGTTCCCTACGATGATGCAACCATCGCTATACTTAAGTTCCCGAACAATGTAATCGGTAAGATATTCGTCTCCACCGGATGCAAGCGTAATTACACAATGAGAACCCTTATCTACGGAACTAAGGGTACTATCATCTGTGACAACACCTCCAAGACTCTCACACTCTTTACCGTTGACGAGGAAGGTGTAACAAAGAAGCCCGCGGAAGAGATCGAGCTTGAGGTCAACAACCACAACACGCAGAAGGAGAGCGAAGTATTTGTTGATGCGATCCTCAACAACAAGCCTCTTATGATGTCCGCAAGTGAGGGCGGAAAGAGTGCTGCTGCTTGTATAGCAATCGTTGAGTCAAGCGAAAAGGGTGGCGTTCCGGTAAAGCCTAACTACGATTTTCTTGCTTAATTTCATAGCATAAAAAAATCCGCCGATCATTCGGCGGATCTTTTTTATTAAACTCTTTTAACGATATTTCCGTTTGCCTTGTATATATGTCCCTCGGGAACAATTCCGCGGACAGATGAAAGCGGATATACCGACGCTTCTCTTCCCACTACCGTTCCGGGATTGAGTACTGAGCCACATCCTATCTCAACATTGTCTCCGAGCATCGCACCAACCTTTTTTCTCTCGGTAGCAAAGCTCTCACTCTTATCCTGTGTCTTGATTACAACGAGCGTCTTATCTGACTTTACGTTGCTTGTGATAGATCCTGCACCCATGTGAGATTTATAACCCAAAATGCTGTCTCCTACATAATTATAGTGAGGAACCTGCACGTTATCAAAAAGAATAACGTTCTTAAGCTCTGTTGAATTACCCACAACGCAGTTTTCACCAACGAGCGCACTGCCGCGAATAAACGCGCCGGGGCGCACCTCGGTATTGTGTCCGATAATGCAAGGACCCGCAATATAATTGTTAGGATAAATCTTTGCGCTCTTTGAGATCCAGATGTCCTCGCCGCGCTTTTCGTAAAGCTCGGGATCAAGTGTCGCGCCTATCTCAAGAATAACGTCCTTGATACCTGCAAGAGCCTCCCAAGGATATGTGAATTTGGAGAGATATTCAGCCGCCTGCGTGTGTGAAAGATCATAAAGATCGGTTATTTTTACGTTTGCCATATTATTTTATCCCCTTTACAGTTATTTTAACTCAACTATGGTAACTCCGCCGTCACCCTCGCCAAACTGACCGATACGGAAGCTGGAGATACGCTTATCACCCTTTAAAAACTTCCAAAGTGCGGTTTTAAGCGCTCCCGTTCCCTTTCCATGGATCAATCTGACCTTTCTGAAGCCCATGAGCATTGCTTCATCAAAATACTTGTCTACAGCAAGCCATGCCTCATCTCCCGTCATTCCGCGCAGATCTATTTCATCTCTGAAGCTTGATGAACGGTTTACGGTGTAGGTAGATGTCTTTATTTTTTTGCCCTCGCTTTCAAACGTGGGCTCGTTTTCGCAAAGCTTAAGATTTTTGATGTTCACGCGCGTTTGAAGTATTCCCGCCTGAACTCTTACGTTACCGGACTTATCGGGATCCTCAAGCAGCGTAGCACGACTTCCGAGATTTATGATAATGACCTCATCTCCCTTTTTAAGCTTTCTGGGGAGAACGTAATTTTCGTCCTTTTTGGTCTCAATGGGATCATATTTCTCGGAGTTTTCACGGAGATGCTCCTTAACGGCGCGTCTTGCGCTCTGAAGCTCCTCTCCAAGTCTTTCGGATTCGCGCGCCTTTCTGACCTTATCCATCTGCTCCATGATAAAATCACTTGACGCCTTTGCGCTCGCTACCATGCTTGCAGCCTTTTCACGCGCTTTGCCAAGCTCCTTTTCGGACTCCTCAAGTCTCTTCTTGATGATCCGTTCAGACTCGATCTTAAAGCGCTCATAATCTGCGCGCATAGCCTCGGTCTCCTCGCGATTGCGCTCCATTTCAAGCCTTGTGGATTCAAGCTGCCCGATTATGTCCTCGAATTTTCTATTATCCGAGCTGACGTAATTTTCCGCATGCTCTATTATTTCTCTTGATAATCCGAGCTTTTCGGATATTGCAAACGCGTTTGATTTTCCGGGCGTACCGATTATCAGCTTATAGGTCGGCTTTAGAGTCTCAACGTTAAACTCGCAGGATGCGTTGCAAACCCCGTCAGTATCAAGCGCGTATGCCTTAAGCTCGGCATAGTGCGTGGTTGCGGCGCACATTGCGCCCTTGCTTCTTACGTTATCGATTATTGAGACCGCAAGAGCCGCTCCCTCTACGGGGTCTGTGCCGACTCCAAGCTCGTCAAAAAGAACGAGCGATCTGTCCGAGACCTTATCCATAAATGAAACAATGTTTACCATGTGTGACGAGAAGGTGGAGAGCGATTGCTCGATGCTCTGCTCGTCTCCGATGTCTACAAGAACGTTCTCGCATACCGAAACAGTGCTTCCTTCATCCGCAGGAACGTGAAGTCCCGATTGAGCCATAAGGGTGAATAGTCCGAGCGTTTTAAGGGTTACAGTCTTTCCGCCGGTATTGGGACCGGTTATGATCATCGTATCATAGCCTTCTCCCAGAATGACGTTTATCGGAACGACTCTGCTTTTATCTATCAAAGGATGTCTTGCTCTCTTCAAGTGTATAAGCTTTTCTTCTGTTATCATTGGTGCAGAGGCATTCATTGCGTATGACATCTGCGCGCATGCGAAAGCAAATGCAAGCTCTGTGATATTTCTGTAATTGAGCCATATAGCGTTTGAAAAGTCGGATACCTGTGCCGAAAGTGCTGCGAGGATCTTCTCTATTTCGTGCTCTTCCTTTGATTCAAGAACGCGAAGCTCGTTATTTGCCTCGACAACAGCAGTAGGCTCAACGAAGATCGTTGCACCTGACGAGGAGGTATCGTGAATAAGACCCTTTATCTCGTTTTTGCACTCGGCCTTGACCGGTATAACGTATCTGCCGTTTCTTGTAGTTACGATGTTTTCCTGCAAATATTTAGAGTGCGTTCCGCTTTGAACATACTTCTGAAGTGTCTCTCTAATTTTATTGTTCGTGATCCTGATCTGTCTGCGTATATTCGCAAGAGTGTCTGATGCCTCGTCGGCAATAATCTCCTCTGAAATTATTGACCTTGTGATCTTGTCCTCAAGCGCTCTGTTGGGCATAAGACGGTCAAAAATTTCGTCAAGCACCGTATCGAAAAGGTGGTTGCCGTGACAATAATCGGTAAGTGAGCGTGACGTACGAAGCACCGCCGCGATGGCCAAAAGCTCACCGGGGGTGAGTATTGCTCCCTTTTCGGCGCGTTCACACGACTCGGATACGTCCCTCACGCCACCGAACGTCGGCATTCCCTTTGCATCACAAAGCCTCTTTGCATCGGTCGTCCTTCTTTGCCTCTTTAAAACCGTATCAATATCCTCGCTTGGCATAAGCATTCTCGCCATGCTCTTCGCCCCATCTGTCGGCGCATATGTTGCCAATATATCACAGATCTTATCAAATTCAAGTGAATGTATTGTTTTTTCGCTAAAGCCCATATAATCACCCTCCTTTGACGTTATATCCTGCTTTAATCTTTTTGCTTAATAGTATATGCTATATCCTTGGCAGAAAGTCCCGCTACCTCAAGATAGGTCTGTCCTTCATTTCTGGTAACAAAGGGATCATTCGTAGCCATTACGTTGAACTTCGCGGACTTAAATGATCCGCGTCTCTTGATCTCATCCGAGAGCATCATTCCAAATCCGCCTGCTCTTATCTCTTCCTCGACAAATGTTATGCTTTTCACGTTTTTGTCGGAAATCAAAGAATTGATTTCGTCTGCAAGCGCGGCGTAAGGCGCTATGTACTCACAGAGCATTATTCCCGCGCGTATGCCCTCATTTTCAAGAAGCTTTTGAGCTTCAAGACATTCAAGCGCAATTCTGCCGTGGGTCACAATAATGTTTTCCGGAGTATCATTTATATCAAAATTCGTTCTTACACCTATTTTTTCGTTTGCGCCCTCACAGTAAAAGGCTTTGACAAGCGCTTCATTTTCCGAGCCGGAGGGATATCTTATAGCCTTCACTCCATCCTCGCTTATAGCCTGCTTTAACGAGCGGGCAAGACCATCATAAGTAATTGGTGTGTAGATCTTTACATTCGGAAGCTCGGAAAGAAAGGCAACGTCGAAAATTCCGTGATGCGTAACACCGTCGGAATTATTAAGACCCGCTCTGTCAATGCCCAAGACCAGAGGTAACCTCTGCAATGCTGCATCGTGGATTATCTGGTCGTATCCTCTTTGAAGGAATGTCGAATACACGGCAAAAACGGGCAAAAGACCGTTTGCGGCAAGACCAGAAGCAAACGTGACCGCATGCTCCTCTGCAATGCCAACGTCAAAAAATCTCTCCTTAAAGCTTTCTTCAAAGCGCTCAAGTCCTGTTCCCGCGCCCATTGCCGCAGTGATGGCGCATATACGTTCATTCTCCTTTTCAAGTCCGCAGAGCGCTTCTCCGAATTTAAGAGAGAAGGAATCGGCAACAGCTGCGCTTTTAGTCGGTGATATTCCGTGGAATTTGCCCGGATTTTCCTCCGCAGGCTCATATCCCTTACCCTTTTGAGTTTTTAGGTGAACAAGCACGTTTTCTCCTGCCATCTTGGCGTGTTCAAGCAATGCCTCAACGCTCTCATAGTCGTTTCCGTCGGCGGGACCGAGATAATAAAGTCCAAGATCCTCAAAATAGGTACTTCCGTAAAGCGCGTTCTTTACGGATTTTTTTATTCCTCTTATAATCTTAAAAATGCCTTTTCCTATAAGCGGAATCTTCTTTATAAAGGAGATCGTAAATCTCTTTACTCTGAAATAGCTGTTTTTCTTTCGAAGCCTTGCAATGCTTGCCGCAAATCTGCCTATATTTTTTGATATTGACATCTCGTTTTCATTGAGTATGATTATAAGATGCTTAAGATCCTTATTCAGATTGTTAAGCGCCTCATGTATCATTCCGCCCGTAAAGGCTCCGTCTCCCAAAACAACTATGGTATAGGCATCGCTTCCCTTTATTTTATCCGCTTCGGCAAATCCGAGGGCGGCAGAGAGGCTGGTTGAGCTGTGTCCGGCGCCAAAGCAATCGTATTTGCTTTCCTCACGGTTAGTAAAGCCCGAAAGTCCGCCCGGCTTGCGCAATGTTTCAAATTTTTCAAATCTCTCCGTGAGAAGCTTGTGCGTGTAACTTTGGTGTCCAACATCAAAGATAATATGATCGTTTGGGCAATCAAAAACTCTGTGAATAGCAACACTCAGCTCGACAACACCGAGATTCGATGCAAGATGTCCTCCGTTTTTCTCGGTAGTTGATATAATACAGTTTCGTATTTCCTCGCAAAGTGCGGCTATTTCTTTTTGATCGATCTTTTTTAAATCCTCGGGAGAATTTACTCGACCGAGATACTTATATTCAGTTTCCATAAAATCCTCCTTTAGATTATTGCATACAAAGATATTATATCACTTTTTTGTCCGATTGTAAATAGTTTTGGCTAAAAAACACGCACAGAGTCACAAGGCATAAAAAAAGCACCGCGATGCGGTGCTTTTTTTATGTAAGGAATATTACTTAGCGTCCTTTACAGCCTGCTTTGTTCCCATGTAAACTATGGTGCCGGACTGCTTAACAACGTAATCGAGCTCTTCGCCTGCTGCCTCAGCAATTTCCTTGAGTGCCTCGTATGCTTCCTTAGCCTGCTCATATGCCTTGGTTGCAGTGTCCTTGTCGTCGTAGTAAGCGATGGAGATGCTATCCTCACCCTTAACAGCAGTGATGGTAGCCTTTATGCCGCCAGCGTTAACTTCAGCATACATTACCTCGTAACCAGCTGCCTCGAGAGCTTCCTTAGCCTTCTTAGGATCCTTGTTAGGACCGCCGCAAGAAACGAGAACTGCGCACATCATAATTGCTACGAGTGCGAAAGAGAGAACCTTGATAATAGATTTTTTCATGATGAAAAATCTCCTTTCTGAATTTGGTGATTTCATTATACTCCTGCAAAAATGATTTGTCAATAGCATTTTTGCCAATTTCAGCCGAATTAAGAATTATTAAGATTTTAGGATTTTACGGGCTTTCTCAGCTTTTTTATGATCAAGAATGAAACAAAGGCTGCACACAAGCACACCATTGAATTACCAATCACGGTATACAGTGTAAGTTGCGTCCTCGGAGTGATCTCTGATATAATGTATCCGCGCTCATCAGCTCCGAGCTCTGCCTTAACATTTCCCAAGGGATCGATGACCGATGATATTCCCGTGTTAGCCGATCTTACAACATATCTTCCCGTCTCTATCGCTCTTAAGCGCGATTGCGCGTTGTGCATATCGAGCGCGGCGGAGTCCGAGAACCATGAGTCGTTTGTGGATATAACGATAAACTCTGCCCCGTTTCTTGCCGCATTTAAGATAACCGTTTCATAGATCGAATCAAAGCATATTCCCGATCCTATTTTTCCGTATTCGCTTTCAATTACTACACTGCTCTCTCCCGGTGTCAGATCCTCGTCAAGCATTCCGATGTCGGCAAGCGGCGGGAACAGAAATCCCACAAGACCTCTCATAGGAACAAACTCTCCAAAAGGCACGAGCCTTTGCTTTGAATATATATCCTTGCCAAAGCTTCCGTCGCGTTTTACCTCGATAATGGAATTATATCTTGCCCAGGTTCCCTCGTCCTCGGTAAAGGTTGATAGTATTATAACGGTATCGTTTTTGATCGCAAGCTCGCTTACATCGTAGGTTAACATCATATCGTCGAACAAAACGCAAGGTAACGCGGTCTCAGGCCAAACAACCATATCTGCTCCGTCCTCAACTGCACTGTCGGTTAATGATGAGTATATCTCCATCGTTTCCGAAAGACCAATGTCCCATTTTTCCTTTGACGAAATATTACCCTGAATTGCCGCGACCTTCACCTTTTCTCCACTCTCTCTGTAACTGAGTGTTACAATAAGTCCCAAAGCAAGGTTAAAGCAGAAAAGCGATGCCGCAACAATTGCGCCAAGCTTTTCTATTTTTCCGTTTCGAATAGCCGTCGCCAAGCAGAAGTTTACCGCGACGACAGTAAACGTAATGAAGTATGATCCGAACAGAGATGCGCTTCGGACGAGCAAGGTATAGTCGATCTGTCCGAGCGGCATTCTTGCCCACGGTACTCCCCACCAGCCAATCGTCTGCCACCATTCGAAGATCACCCAAAGCGAAGCCGCCAAAAAAGGTGCTATGAGCTTATGCTTTCTGAGCATATCGGATCTTGACACCAATCCGAAAACAAGGAACAGGAATGCGCTCTGCACCGCCTGGAGCAAGCCGAGTCCGAGACATGCAAGCAAAACCACCGCCAAGGATACGCCATTTGACAAGCCTGCAAAATCAAGGGGATACATATAGAAAAACCAGTGAAAGGACACTGCGTAATAAACGAGAAAAAACAAAACTCCCATACCATACAGCCTTCTGAGTTTTTTCTCGCTATTGTCCGCGGCGCGCATCAATATGAGCGCCATCGGTATCAAAGAAATCCACTGTAAAAAGCCGATCTCGGTTATTATAAGCGGCAAAGACGTTAAAAGTCCGCTTATCATAAGCCAAAGTGGCAATTTGATTTTTTCGTATATACCCTTCAATTTCTTTTCCCTTTATCTGTTCGTTGAAATAATTTTTTTAACCTTTTCCTCTGCCCCGACAAAATCCTCTAAGAACCATACGTCAGAGGGTTTAAGGGCGACCTGCTTACCCTTAAGATAGGAAAGCGCGTCATCACCCTTGAAATCAAATATCAAACGGTAGGAATAAAGCGCTTGATACTTATAACCGCTTGCGCGATCGTCCTTGTTGATTCCGTATTTACCGTCACCGAGCAAGGAATGCCCGATATGAGCCATATGAGCTCTTATTTGGTGGGTGCGCCCCGTAACAAGCTCAACCTCAAGCAAGGATCTATCCCTGATCTCTGCGATGAGTTTGTATTTCGTGATAATATGCTTGTATCCTTCTTTTTCTTTGTCGGATACGGTGACGAGATTTGTCGCGCTGTTTTTCTTAAGATACCCTGTCAAGGTGTCCTCGCGCTTGGGCATTTTGCCGTGAACGGCACACAGATAGAACTTGCGTATCTCGTCATTTTTTATTTTTTCGTTCATAACACGAAGAGCCTCTGCGTTTTTTGCCGCAATTACAATTCCGCCCGTGTTTCTGTCAATTCTGTTGCACAGAGCAGGAGCGAAGGATTGCTCATCGTCGGGGTTATATTCTCCCTTTTGATATAAATACGCCTTGATGTGCATTATCAGCGTATTGTCCTTTGCGCTGTCGTCCTCGTGAACGAGAACTCCCGGTCGCTTGTTGCAAAGGATGATATTTTCATCCTCGTAAACAATATCAAGCTTTGGCGTTATACGGGACAGCGCGCCGTCATCCTTTTCGGGGGAACCGAAGAACTCTTCTCTTATAAAGAGCTGGATCTCATCTCCCTCTTTAAGAATGTACTTTTGCTCGCAACGCTTGCGATTTACTTTTATTTTTTTCGTCCTTATGTATTTGTACATAAGAGATGTCGGGAGACCTTGAATAGCCTTGGATAAAAACTTGTCAAGTCTCTGCCCTGCATCGTTCTTTTTTATGATCAATATTTGCATATATATGCCTTTTTGTAATGAATTTGGTACGGCGGGAGCAAGCCCCCGCCCTACGTTATTATTTGTTTGATTCCCATCGAGGGATAAATAAGCGACAAAATTAAACTTCAAACGAGTGTAAAGTTTCTTTGCCTACCTTCAGTTCAACGTCCCATCGAGGGATAAATAAGCGACTAAAGAGTACGCCATACGAAGATGAAAGTTTCTTTGCCTACTTTCAGTTCAACGTCCCATCGAGGGATGAATAAGCGACTAAAGAGTACGTCACACGAAGATGAAAGTTTCTTTGCCTACTTTCTTTTCAAAGAAAGTAGGTTAAATCGTGCCGAAAATTCTATCTCCGGCGTCACCGAGACCGGGAACGATATAAGCATGATCGTTCAGCTTATCATCGAGGGCGGCGGTGAAAATATCAACATCGGGATGATCTGCCTGAACCTTTGCAACTCCCTCGGGAGCGGCAACAAGGCACATAAATTTGATATGAGTACAGCCGTGCTCCTTAAGCTTTGTAAGAGCATCACTTGCCGAGCCGCCGGTTGCAAGCATGGGATCGACGAGAATAACGATTCTCTGATCGATGTCGGAAGGAAGCTTGCAGTAATAAGTAACGGGCTGGTGCGTTTCGGGATCACGGTAGAGTCCGATATGACCAACCTTTGCAACGGGAACGAGGTCAAGGAGTCCGTCAACCATACCTATACCCGCGCGGAGAATAGGAACGATAGCAAGCTTTTTGCCGGAAATAGTATAAGCCTTTGTTTTCTGAATAGGAGTCTCAATAGTGATCTCCTCGAGAGGAAGGTCGCGCGTGATCTCGTAGCCCATAAGCATAGCGATCTCATTTAAAAGCTCGCGGAAATCCTTTGAGCCTGTTTTTTTGTTTCTCATAATAGAAAGCTTGTGTGCAATAAGGGGATGATCTACAACATGAAGATTGCTCATAGTTTTGAATTCCTTTCGCCTGCGCGTTTATTGAT
The DNA here is from genome assembly GCA_045638385.1 of Eubacteriales bacterium. Lineage (GTDB taxonomy): Bacteria > Bacillota > Clostridia > Oscillospirales > CAG-272 > SVTX01. The sequence goes on along the minus strand of JAZUBI010000208.1, from coordinate 22,648 downwards.
TTATTATTATAATTATACTCTATTTTTTTCATTTTTTCAAGTCTTTTTTTATTTTTCGCATGATTATGTTGACTTTTTTATTTTGGGGTGTTATAATCCATACATAGCATTAGAAAAAAGCGAGGAAGAAGATATGGATCACTCGGTAGCGCTTCCGGCATTTTATCAAACAGCCGCAGACAAAAACGTTGTTTCTGATTGGACTTGTCCCGAATTTAAGGTGTCGGGCGCATTTTCATCACACATGGTCGTCCAGCGCGAGGCGAGAATAAAGGTTTGGGGCTTTTCACAGAGCGTTGGATCAACGGTAACGGGAAATTTCATGAAAGAAACCGTAACCGCCAAGGTCGGTGAGGATAACCGCTTTATGCTCGTGTTTGCCGAAAAGGCATATACAGACGAGCCGCAGGTAATGACTATATCCGACGATCAGGGTCACGAGGTAATTTTCGAGGATGTGCTTGTAGGTGACGTTTGGTTTATTTCGGGTCAGTCAAATGCCGAGCTGCACCTCGCCCCCTGCATGGAGCTTACGCCCAATATGGAGTTTGACGAGAATGACAATTTCCGTCTCTTCTATCAGGCGCAAGGAATTGCAAAGCAGAATCTTTCACATATAGCAGACCCCAACCCCGACGTGGTAAGAGCAGATTGGTGCTGGAAGCGCCCCGACGAAAAGGCTTCCCTCTCATTCTCTGCGCTTGGCTGGTATTTTGCAAAGGAAATTACAAAAATGGTAGGTGTGCCGCAGGGTCTTGTAATGATGGCGGCAGGCGGCGCAACTCTGCGCGAGCTTATGCCCGCAGACCTCTGCCACAAGCTTGGATATTTCAACGGCGCAAACTGCCGCGAGGGCGGATATTACGACACACTGATACATCCCTTTATCCCCATGGCGTTCAGAGGAATGATCTTCTTCCAGGGCGAGAGCGAGGGCTGTTGGAAGCTTGTAGCTGATAACTTTGACCGCGACATGAGCGAGTTCTTCGCATTCCTCAGAGAAAAATTCGGATATAATTTCCCCATTTACAACATCCAGCTTTCCGACTATCCGCATCACTGCGAAAGATATTTCCCATTCATTGATATAACGAGGACAAAGCAGTTCAGCGCGCTCTCCATCATCCCCAATATGACGCTGACCGTTGATATGGACCTCGGCTCAGATGACGATTATCGAGATTGGGCGCACTCACCGAGAAAACAGGAGCTTGCGGAGCGTGTTGCAAAGCTTGCGCTCGCTAAGGAATACGGAGTCGGACGGGTTGAAGAGGCATCCTCGCCCATGCCTATCCAAGCAACTCTTAACGATGACAAAACAGAAATAATTGTTGAGTTCAAGAACGTAGGCGCAGGACTTATCGCGTGGGGACAGGATCCAAGATCGAGCATCGGACTTGAGGTCAAGGGCTTCTCGGTCGGAAATTACGAAACGAGAAAGGTCGCAGAGGCATATATAAGCGGACGCTCGCAGGTGACAGTAAAGCTTCCCGAAAACGCGCATGCCGAGCAGGTAAATTACGCATTCTCCATCCGCATCCGCCCCGACGAAAACGCATCGCTCTATAACGGCAATAACCTCCCCGCACCTGCATTTTCAATTAAGGTAAACTAAACAATCGACGTAATGATTAAAGGGCAACCGCCACGGCGGTTGCCCCTTTTTTCTTCATTATCGATCCCACATCAGTCACGGAACCAATAGTAATTATAATACGTTGATTTCAAATATGTAGCCGCCGTTGAAGCATTTGACAGACTTGAGCTCGAAATGCTTGTTCCGCTTGTGGCAATCGGTGATGATGCACGCCACCATCCATTGGGATTCTCAAACGTCACACTCGTAAGGCTACTGCAATTATAGAACGCAGAATCACCTATACTCGTCACGCTGTCTCCTATTGTCACACTCGTAAGGCTACTGCAATTATAGAACGTAGAAGCACCTATACTCGTCACGCTGTCAGGTATTGTCACACTCGTAAGGCTACTGCATCCAGAGAACGCATAAGAACCTATACTCGTCACGCTGTCAGGTATAACAAGCGCAGTTACAAGTTCGCCATCAAGATACAAATTCTCTGCATAATACAGAGGATTTGCATTCAATGTTCTAAATGAAATATTACACCACGCTGCTATATCGGTTATGTACACGCTCGTAAGGCTACTGCAACCCTTGAACGCCCAAATACCTATACGCGTCACGCTATCTGGTATCGTCACACTCGTAAGGCTATTGCAATCCTCGAACGCAGAATTACCTATACTCGTCACGCTGTCGGGGATAATCACTGATTTTAAGTTTGTTGCACCGTCGAATGCATTTGGCAAAATCACGGTTACTGCTTTTCCGTTGTACATAGAAGAAATTACTATCTCATCAAGATAGAGCGTATTTCCTGCTTTAACACCGTATGTACCATCAGGTAGCGGATAATAGTCAAGTCCCTCTGTTCCATCCGTGCTTACCAATATACCAACGTTCACAACAGCTCCATCGGTATATGTGATAACTACCTCACCATTAACAATTTCAACGCTTGATATTCCGACACCATTGTCACCTTTATCGCCTTTATCTCCTTTGTCGCCTTGGTCGCCCTTTTCACCCTTCTCGCCTTGGTCGCCCTTCTCGCCCTGAGGACCCTGAATGCCCTGAGCGCCGTTAGTTACTGTGAATTCGAATTTAGAGCCATCAGCGAATACGATCGTGTATTTATCAACAAGTCCGTCCGTGCCGCTCTTGATAACGGTCAGAATGCCGTTACCTGTAGCACCGGTATCGCCCTTGTCACCCTTATCTCCTTTATCGCCCTTTTCTCCGTCCTTGCCATCGGCGCCGTTTACGCCGTCTTTTCCATCAAGTCCGTCTTTACCGTCGGCTCCATCCTTACCGTCAGCGCCGTCCTTACCGTCAGCGCCGACAAGACTCAAAAGCCACTCCTCAAGAGTACCCTTGAAGCCATTCTCTACGGCAAGATCAAACGCACTCTTTCCGTCAAGTCCGTCTTTTCCATCAGCGCCATCTACGCCATCCTTACCGTCGGCTCCGTCTTTTCCGGGCGCACCGACAAGAGAGATCAGCCATTCCTCAACAGTTCCAACGTAGCCGTTTTCAACTGCGAGCTGATATGCGCTCTTTCCGTCAGCGCCCGCCAAAGATGCCACCCACTCCTCAAAGGTGCCGGTGTATCCTCTACTCGTCAGTTCTTCATAAATATCGCGAGGATTTTTGTATATCTCCTCATAATCTCGGCTTTCTTCTTCGGTCTTGCTCTCCAGCGAATCTCCGCCCGAGCTTCCGCTCTCGGTCACCTTTTCCGAGGGCTTCTCGCTACCCTGCTGATTCGAGGATGAATTATCGCATCCAACAAAGCAAGGCAGGCATAATGCCAAGACCAGCAAAAAAACTAACACTGTCTTTTTCATTTTCTTTTTACCTCCTTTAAATGAAAAACAAAAAGTGCGGCTACCGAAGCAACCGCACAAAAACGCAAACTCCGATAGTCGCCAAACCAACTGAAACAGCAAGAACTAATCATATACCATTCAGACAGAATTTGCATTTTATCAAATTCACAAAGGTATATGAAGATATAGCTATCCCCGTATAGACAGAAATAGCCCTTGCATTTTGTATTCAGTTGATTTGGCTCTTTCATTATATCATTATCGGAAAATTTTGTCAAGTTTTTTTAAAATTTTTAAAAAAGCAAAAAGCAGAGACACCGTTTCGGTGTCTCTGCAAAGACATTATTTTATATTCGAATACGCTCCAACCATCATTTTGGTGAGCGCTATTGCCTCGTCCATGCCACAGCCCTCGGGGGTCTTGCCCTTTAAGAACTGCACTATCGGCTTGTCCTCCGCCTCGGGAAGCTCAAGCTCGATCGGGTTTGCTTTTACCTCGGCATATGTCGCGCTTCTTCCGTTGCTTATAAGATATCCGTTCTCGCCGCCTATCTCAAAAAGCTCGGGGCAGCCTCTTGTGACAAATCCCGTCTCGTTGATCGCGATCGCGCCGCTCTCATACGCCATAACGGTAACTGCATTGTCCTCTACGCAGTCGGGGTTAAGCTCTGCATCCTTTTCGTCGCGGCAGAAATGCGTAAACGTGGATGTATAGCTCATAGGCTCGCCGAGGATCCAATGCGTGAGATACATTCCGTGCGCACCAAGGTCGATCATCGCACCACCGCCGCACTCTTCCTTATTGTAGAAATGCGCGGGCAACCAATGCGCCGAGCTTCCACTGTGGCAGTTGCGGAATCTTGAATAGTTGATCTTTCCAAGCTTGCCGCTGTCGACTACCTCTTTAAGCACCTTATACGCGGGATTGAATTTCCACGGGAAGGATATTACGAACTTAACGCCGTTTCTCTCGACCGCCTCTTTAACTCTGAGGCATTCTTCAACGCTCAGGGCCAAAACCTTCTCGGTGAATATGTCCTTTTTAGCGTTTGCCGCCATTATCATATAATCTGCGTGCTTGTTTGTCGCTGTGCAGACGATAACCGCCTCGCAATCGCTCTCTAAAAGCTCTTCAACCGTTGCAAACTCGTAAATACCGTGCTTTTCTGCCAATGCGTGCTTGAAATCAGCTCTTTCGTCCCAAACACCAAGCACCTCTGCGCCGTTTTCCTGCGCCGCCTTGGTATAATCCGTTGCGTGAACGTGCCATGCACCTAAGATAGCTACCTTCATTCAAACATTACCGCCTTTCCGGTCTTTGAAGATGTATAGATTGCCTCAAGGATCTCGGAAACAACGCAAGCCTGCTCGGGAAGAACCACGGGAGCCTTATCGTTGATTATGCTGTCGATCCATGCACGAGCCTCGGTTACGGGGGGAGTTGCCGCACTGCCGCTGTAGAATGCAACGCCGCCTGCAGAAAGCTCTACCTTGGAGTCAACCTGTCTGTCAAGCTCGATCTTATTGAGCTTAAGCTCGTTATTGAGAATAGAGAGACCCGACTTTGATCCGCAAAGACGGCAGCTTCCCTCCTGAATGGGGGTATCTGTATTGAGCGCCCAGCTCGTTTCAAGCATAATGGTAGCGCCATTCTTCATAACGATCATTGCGCAAGCCGCCTCTTCAAGAGGTGTCGTGCTGACACCGTTGTCACCCCAGATGTTACCTGCCTCGGGATGCTCAAGAGATTTATGGGTCTTACCGACAACCATTGCGGGCTCGTAGTTGTTCATAAGATAGAGAGTGAGGTCAAGTGAGTGGGTTGCTATGTCGATGATAGGTCCTCCGCCCTGTTCATACTCGTTGAGAAATACTCCCCAGTTGGGTGTTCCTCTGCGGCGGATAGCGTAGCAATTTGCATAGTAGATCTCTCCGAGGTCGCCTCTCTCGATCATCTGCTTTGCGTACCGGCTTGCCGCCTTGTGTCTGTGCTGATAGCCGATAGTGAGCTTCTTTCCTGTCTCCTTAGCAGCCGCTACCATTCTCTTTGCATCCTCTGCGCACTTTGCCATAGGCTTTTCGCACATTACGTGCTTGCCTGCATAGAGCGCATCGATTGTGATCTCTGCATGCGAGCGATTAGGTGTGAGAACGTGTACTACCTCGATGCTCTCATCCTTCAAAAGCTCCTTATAATCGGTATAAACCTTTGCATCAGTTGTTCCGTACTCGGCTGCCGCCTTTACCGCCTTTTCAACGATAAGATCGCAAAATGCAACCATCTGAACTCCCTCAACCTGCTTTAATGCGGGCATATGCTTTCCGTTTGCAATTCCACCGCATCCAATAATTCCGATTTTTACTGTTCTGCTCATAATATTTCCTTCCTTTTGACCGAGAAAATGACCAAAATATTAAAATTCTGCTTACACTCGGTTAATTTGTGATTTTATTATAGCATTTTCCCTTTTTATATGCTATAATTTTTATATTCAAAAGTATAAGAAATCTATACAAATATTTGGAGGAATTATGCCTGAATATTACGTAGAACGCGAAAATTCGAGCCTATCCGAATACGAAATCGAATTTTTCCTGCAAAAGCACAGCACTCGCGGTTTTACAACGCGCTCGCATATCCACCCTGCGATAGAGCTGATCTATATACAAAACGGTGATTACTCGGTCAGCGTAGACAATGACGAGATGCACGCATCTCGGGGAGATCTGCTCTTTTTCCGCTCTAATACCATTCACAGTCTTCAGCTTTCGTCCGACAGCGCCGGATCCTATTACGTTCTGAAAATAAATCCCTCTCTTCTCTTCAACATTTTTCGTGGTAACGGGCAGATGAATATGACCTCTCAATTTCTCCTCAAACGTCAGGGTGACCGCGCAATATTCCACAGCGACGAAATAAGCCCCGAATTTAAAAGCATCTTTGAAAGCATGAGAAAGGTGCTTGAATGTGATGGGTCTCTTTTCTTTAGCGAGGAGCGCGCATATTCCTCTCTTTTGCTTATTGAAATGCTCAAATCGATGCTCCCTGACCACACCCGAAAAATCGAGATAAATGAAAAAAATCTTTCCTTGATACACAAGTGCGTTGATTATATAAATAAAAACTACGCTTCGGATTTAAGTGCCGAGGAATGCGCAGATTCAATACATATGAGCTACAGCTATTTCGCGCGCCTTTTCCGCGAGGTAATGGGAAAGACTTTTAAGGAATATCTTGTAAGCGTCAGACTTGCAAAGGCGAAAAGCATAATCCTCTCGACTCAAATTTCGATAACCGACGTCGCTATCGCTTGCGGATATTCCAATCTCGCATATTTTATTTCCCAATACAAAAAGGAATTTGGCAAAACTCCGCGCGATGAACGCAAGGAGGCTTCAGGCAGATAATTTTCCTCTTTACAAAACGAGGGGTTTGTGATAGAATATTAAAAGAAAGTATTTTAGAAAGGAGACCGTATGAAGGAACAGTATACAGTCGGAATTCTGACGCTTGGTTGCAAGGTCAATCAATACGAATCGGAAGCTATCGCGGAAAGACTTGAAAGCCTCGGCTTCAAGATCTCTTCTCCATCAGAGATATGTGACGCCTACGTTATAAACACCTGCACCGTCACCGCCGAATCGGACAGAAAAGCCCGGCAGATGATCCGAAGAATGATCTCAAGGTCTCCGGACGCTTTCATTCTCGTTACGGGATGCTATGCGCAGATATCCCCCAATGCGATAGCTGAGATCAACGGAGTTGATTACATATGCGGAAGCTCCAACAAAATGACGGTGGCAGACAAGCTTTGCGAGCTTGTAAAGAGCGGCAAGCCTTCATCGGCTGAAATATCGGTACCTCCGCTCGACAAAGCGAAATTTGAATGCATGTCAATAACCAAATTCGAGCGCACACGCGCATATGTGAAGATCGAGGACGGATGCGAATCAAAATGCACGTATTGCACTATCCCCATGGCTCGCGGTCCTATCCGCTCAAAGCCCTTTGACGACGTGGAAAGCGAGGTGGAGGAGCTTGTGCGCGGCGGATGCTATGAGGTTGTTCTGACGGGAATTGAAACCGGCTCATACGGCGATGATCTCGGGAACGGTGAGGATCTTGCGTCACTTCTCTGCCGCATCGACAAAATTGAAGGCATTGGAAGAGTCAGACTCGGCTCTCTTGATCCAACGGTCATAAAGCCCGATTTCCTTGAAAAGGTCAAGGATCTTAAATCCTTAGCGCCTCATTTTCATCTCTCGCTTCAAAGCGGCAGTGATCATATCCTCGCCCTGATGAAAAGAAAATACAACTCTGAGCAAGCAATGAGGAGCATTCAAAGGCTTCGCGATGCAATACCCGGTGTAAAGCTTACGACAGATATAATTGTCGGGTTCCCCGGAGAGAGCGAGCGCGACTTTGAAGCGACCTGCGATTTTGCAAAGCGCGCGGGATTCCTTATGATACACGCTTTTCCCTACTCAAAGCGAAAAGGAACTCTTGCGGCCGCGATGAAGGATCAAATACCCGAAAATGTGAAAAAGGAGCGTGTCCACGTTCTGAGCGAGATAGCTCAAGGCATAAGAAGCGAATTGCTCGACAAAGCAATTTCGTCATCCGAGCCGGTCGAGGTGCTGTTTGAAACCTTCTCAGACGGCTTCGTTGTCGGTCACACCGCGGATTTTATCGAGGTCAAGGTCAGGTGCGACACCCCTATGCACGGCGAGCTTGCAAGGGTCAAGCTTATCTCGCATGACGGAAATGTTTGCGAAGGAATATTCGCATAAAAAAATTTTGAAAAATTTAAACTTTTTTCGAAAAAGCTATTGCATTTTTTCGAAAAGTATGTTATAATGTCCAAGTTGCATAATGTAAATAAAAATCAGATCATAGATGCAAGTGATTGCAAGGAGGTAAATTATCATGGCAAAGTGCAGTGTTTGTGGAAAAGGCGTTGTTTTCGGTCAGAATGTTTCTCACTCTAACCGTAAGACCAACAGAACTTGGAAGCCCAACATCCGTAAGGTAAAAGCAATAGTTGACGGTACACCTAAGACTGTTGCGGTTTGCTCCCGTTGCCTTCGTTCGGGCAAGGTTAACCGCGCTTAATTCGTCGCTGTTAAAGGTTCATAATTTACGCATAGGGTGCATTGGATAAATGCACCCTGTAAATTTTATTTGAGGTTTTTATGATAGCTCTTATCGATTGCCGCGCGAACGCACAAGCAGTAAAGGCTTTGGAAAACCGAGGCTTTGAGGTTATTCTTATGCCCCCTTCCCCCCATTTACAAGCGGGAATCGCCTCCCACACCGATATGCTTCTCTTTATCGGATTTGGAAGGCTTTTTTGTCATACAAGCTATTATGAAGAACACAAGGAGCTAATTGATACAGTTGCCTTGAAGGGCAATTTGACCATTTCTATCTCCGACGAGATGTGGGATGAAAAGTACCCGAGTGACGTACTTTTCAACGCATGTAAAATCGGAAATAAGGTTATATGCAATGAAAAAACGGTTTCACGAAAAATCCTTGACATTGCAAAGAGAGAAAAATGCGAGATAGTCAACGTAGGTCAAGGATATACCAAATGCTCTGTCTGCATTGTGTCAGAAAACGCAATTATAACGTCCGATAAAGCCATCGCAAAGGCTTGTAAGAATTCTCAAATGGATACGCTATTGATTTCCGAGGGACACATTTCCCTGCCGCCCTACAGCTTCGGGTTTATCGGAGGGGCAAGCGGACAGTGCGGTGACAACGTGTATTTTTGCGGCTCGCTCGATATGCATCCCGACGGCAACAGAATACGAAGCTTTTGCGAAAAGCACAAAAAAACCGCAATCTCGCTGTCATACGGTGAATTGCAGGACGTAGGAAGTATATTTTTTATTGGAGAGTAATTATGGAAGAATCGAAAAGATATTGGAACGAAAAATACTGGGTAAGGCACATGCGCGAGGATGACCTTGAAAACATTGAGGACGCATGGGTCGATAAGTACACGGATATAATTGCGGCTCACCAAGGCAAGCTTCTTGATCTTGGATGCGGTGTCGGTCAGTATTCAAAATACTTTTGTGACATGGGCTTTGAGGTTACGTCGGCAGACATTTCCGAGCTTGCCCTTGATTACCTATCTCAAAAATACAGCGATATAAAGACCGTACGCGTTGATATGACAGAGCCTCTTCCTTTTGAAGACAAATCATTTGACGTTGTATTCGCAAATCTTTCGATACACTTTTTCGGTGAAAAGGATACCCGCAACCTTATATCCGAGATCAAAAGGATCTTGAAGGACGACGGTATATTTATCGGCTCATGTAATTCAAGCAAGGCGTACAAATACATTGCGGATAAATCAACTGTCATTGAGAACGGATTTTACCGCGAGGACGGCGGCAGAACGGTAAGACTATTTGACAAAGAGCAGTTCTACCGTTTTTTTGTCGATTGGAATGAGGTAATTCTCTGCGAGATCGAAACCGTTCGATTCAATAAGTCTAAAAACATGTGGGAATTTATTTACAATAAACAAAGTAAATAATAAAAATATGGCGAGAGCTGTGCTCTCGCCACGTTTTTTATTAGTAATTCTCTGCGTTGATCTCGAAATAAGCCTGAGGATGTGCGCAAGTGGGGCAAACCTGAGGAGCCTTTGTGCCAACGATGATGTGTCCGCAGTTACGGCACTCCCATACCTTGACCTCGCTCTTCTCAAATACCTCTGCCATCTCAACGTTGTTGAGGAGTGCGCGGTATCTCTCTTCGTGATGCTTTTCGATTGCAGCTACGAGGCGGAATTTAGCAGCAAGCTCCGGGAAGCCCTCTTCCTCTGCAGTCTTTGCAAAGCCTGCATACATATCAGTCCACTCATAGTTCTCTCCTGCAGCGGCGCTTGCAAGATTCTCTGCGGTGTTACCGATACCGTTAAGCTCCTTAAACCAAAGCTTAGCATGCTCCTTCTCATTATCAGCGGTCTTCTGGAAAAGAGCCGCGATCTGCTCATAGCCCTCTTTCTTTGCCTTAGATGCAAAATACGTGTACTTGTTTCTTGCTTCACTCTCGCCTGAGAATGCAGCCATAAGGTTCTTTTCTGTCTGTGTTCCTGCATATTTGCTCATTATCGATTCCTCCATAATATTATAATTTGTGATTTTCGATCACTATGTATATATCATAACATGTTTTAATGAGTTTGTCTATATTTTTTTCAAAAAATTTATAGACATAATAAGACAACTGCACCAATTCCTATAGCTGATCCTATATATTGTTTAACAGTTAATCTCTCTTTAAACACTATGGCGCCAATTAAGGCAATAAATACCGAAACTCCGCTGTTATAAGCGGGATAAAGCACAGTTCCCGGAATAATGGACGGTGCGTATGTATTTACGCATTGGAAAAGACCGAGCGAGAGACCGACAAGACAAGCGAACAATACCATCTTGCGCGTCACTCCAACTGCCTCGTTTCGATGCGCAACTCGCTGATATCCGAAGAGTACAAGAGAAAGCAGTGCGGCACTTATGTATGCAATAGCAACAAACTCAAATACCTGGATCTCATCTATGCGCACGGCATAATCCTTTTGGATTGCAGAGCATATACCTCCGCTGACAAATAAAAGCATTGTGAAGATAAACCACTTTGCCTTTAACTTACTGTCAAAGCTCTTTTCGTTTTTATCCCTTCTTACGACAAGGAAGAATGAAACTGCGGCTAATACAGTCGCAATAATTTTGATATACCCGAATCCCTCACCAAAAGCAATTATAGAATATACCATAGGAATGAGCATGCTGAAATTATTTACGATGACCGTTAAGGTAACGCGTCCCGTTGAAAAAGCCTTCAAATAAGAAAACTGAAACAATACCGACAACGCACCAACGCAAAAGCCATATATCAGAGTATATGGGTGTATTCCGCCGTCAAAAAGCGTTGGAACAAACATCAAGCCGATCGTTCCAAACAAAATCACATTGAAAAGATGCTTTTGCGCCTCGCTCGAGTTCCTGCCGCGCGAATAGCTTGACTGCAAGGTCACCTTGAGCGATGCGAGCATGCACATCACAAAAATAATTAAAAAATACATAAATCTCTCAAACTTGAATTACTGTAAGATCAAAAATATACTTTATTTCGCAATATATATGCGAAAATCAAGACCCTCAAATCTTTCGCAAGCTTTCGCATCGAAGAAATTTGAGGGTCATACTAATTCAAAAAATTAGTCGGCAATGTAAGGAAGCAATGCAACCTGACGAGCTCTCTTTATAGCTGTGTTGAGCTCTCTCTGGTGTACTGCACATGCGCCGGAAACTCTTCTGGGAAGAATTTTGCCGCGCTCGCTGATGAACTTGCGAAGCTTAGCGGAATCCTTGTAATCGATAAAGGAAACCTTATCAGCGCAGAAGATACATACCTTTTTTCTCTTTGCACGCATAGCGGGGCGTGCAGGACGGTTCTCTGTTCTATCCATCTTATTTAATCCTCCAAATTAAATTTTTGACGAAAGTCTTGCCTTATCAGAAAGGAAGATCGTCGTCGGTCTTGATCTCCTCGAACTTGGGTGCGTTACCCATAGGCGTAGCATAAGCGGGTGCCGCGTAAGCTTCGTCGCCTACCGAGGACTCGGAACGGCTGTCTACGAACATAACCTCATCTGCAACGATGTCGGTTCTGTAGTGCTTAACGTTCTGCTGGTCTGTCCAGGTGCTGTTCTGAATAGTTCCTACTACGCAGATAGAAGAACCCTTCTTGAAGTAACGGGATACAAACTCTGCGGTCTGTCTCCATGCGGTTACGTTAAAGAAATCGGTTTCATTCTGCTGAGCTGCGTTTTTAGAAAAACGGCGGTTAACCGCAACGCTAAAGGAAACAACAGCGATGCCGCTCTGTGTCTGCTTAAGCTCGGGATCCGCGGTGAGTCTTCCACCAAGAATGACCTTATTAAAGTTAAAATTAGCCATAATATTTCTCCAATCGAATTACTCGGCGTCGGTGGTTGCTTCAGCTGCCTCAGCAACTTCTTCAACAACGGGTGCTGCCTCTTCAACAGCCTCTTCAACAACAGGCTCCTCAACAACGGGCGCGATTACGGGCTCGTGCTCAAGCTTTACAGTCATTGAACGCATGATAGACTCGTCGATGTTGAAAAGACGGTCAAGCTCTGCAAGAAAATCGGGTGCGCACTTGTGAGTTACAACAGTGTAGTAGCCCTCAGCCATATCATTGATAAGATATGCAAGGCGGCGCTTACCCCACTTGTTTACTCCAAGAACTTCACCGTTAGCGCTGATAAGATTTGTGAACTTCTCAACGGTAGCCTGTGTTGCCTCTTCACCGTTAGAAACATCGGTGATGAACAGAGTTTCATAACAATTGAATACGTTTTCCATTTTTTATACCTCCCTATGGACTTTATATCGACCGCGCTGTGTCTTATTTACGCGGTAGAGAGACGGTCTTGTGCATCTTTGACCGTACCAATGTAGAATTATATCATAAATAATATCACTTGTCAATGGATATATCAAATAATTTGTAAACTTTTTATTAAATTCCGAAAAATCCCTCTACAAAGATCCAAATTCCTATCAAAATCAGAATTACTCCGCCAAGAATGCCGGCCTTGCCTGCAAGCTTGGTTCCCGCTTTTTTTCCAATAAAGAGACCGGAAAAGCAGATACCAAACGTTACAATAGAAATGACAAGCGCGGATATTGCAGCTTCAAACCAATTATATTCAGCAATGGCAAATCCAACGGAAAGTGCATCGATAGAGGTTGCGATTCCCTGCACTATCAGCGCGCCGAACGTAAGCCTTGTACACTTGACCTCGCCGTCATGATTTTTAATCCCCTCAAAAAGCATCTTGCCGCCGATAAAGCAAAGAAGAACGAGCGCGATCCACGGAATACATTTTTCAAACCACTTGAAATATTCAACCACGGTGTGAATGCAGATCCAGCCTATCATAGGCATAAGCCCCTGAAAGATCGCAAAGGCACCCGCGACACCGCACATTTTTCTCGTTTTCATGCAAGGCTCGTTAAGTCCGTTAGCAAGTGAGACAGAAAAAGCATCCATCGCAAGTCCCAAGCCAAGCATAATGCTCTCCAAAAAAAAGATAAAGTCAAAAACCATTATTTTGTGTCCTCTTTTAAAATTTTTAATACAACCCCATTATTTTATCATTTATTGGACATTTTGTCAAGCAAATATTCGACCATTTGGGAAATATCCCTCTTGACTTGACGCGAATTATGTGATAAAATGATTTTAAATAAAAAAATGACATACTCGAAAGGATAAGTAACATGGATTTCACCGTTGAGCTTTTAAAATATCCCACCGAGGAGGATTGGATGCTGTGCAAGCTCTGCACACTCAATACCGTAGGAAAAACGAGCACCAAGCTCCCAACAGCCGAATGGAGACACAAGCTCCTTCTTTCGGAGCATAGCCCCATACGCACACTCAATTTCTGCATTAAGATGGTAGTTCCCTATTACGTTTCGGTACATTTCTGCCGCCACTTTATAGGAGTGACGCATTTTGTACAGAGCCAGAGAAACGACCGTCAGGATAACTACGACAGAACAAAAGCGCCGCAGGACTCCCCCGTATCGCATATGATGTACATAAACGCGCAGGAGCTTATGTTCATGTCTCGCAGACGTCTTTGCATGCAGGCGGCGGCTGAGACACGCGCAGTAATGGAGGAGATCGTTCGCCAGGTCGAGGCACAGTGCCCCGAGTTTGTCGGAACACTCGAGCCTATGTGCTCATACCGCGGCGGAAGATGCACCGAATTCAATCCCTGCGGTCTTTATAAGAAGTATCTTACGGGAAAAGAAGAATAAATAAAATATCAGCAAATTTTAAGGGCAACCGAAATCGGTTGCCCTTTTTATGTTTCGCCCTCGGAGAAGCTGTCACGCCACGCACTGATGAGGAGTTATTCCCCATCCGGAACGTAATTGTAAATTATTGTTGCTTTCTCAAGCGATGAATTGTATAAGCCGATTGTTATCTTCGCCCATTGCTCTTCACTTCCGGTATAATACACGCTCGTGAGGCTGGTGCAAGCGGCGAACGCAGAACCACCTATACTCGTCACACTGTCGGGGATCACCACGCTCGTGAGGCTGGTGCAATCACAGAACGCATAATCTCCTATGCTCGTCACACTGTCAGGAATAACCACGCTCGTGAGGCTGTCGCAAGATTTGAACGCATAATAACCTATACTCGTCACACTGTCGGGTATCACCACGCTCGTGAGGCTGGTGCAAGCGGAGAACGCATAACCACCTATACTCGTCACACTGTCGGGGATCACCACGCTCGTAAGGCTGGTGCAAACGGAGAACGCACACCAGCCTATGCTCGTCACACTGTCGGGTATAACCACGCTCGTGAGGCTGGAGCAATATCGGAACGCATATTTATAAATTGCATAGTCATGGCCGTTTACTCCGTCAGGCAGTACAAGTGCGGTATCTTCTCCCGTATAACCCATTAGATAATACTCGCTCTTTACTTCGTCTATGTAGAATATATATCCATCCTTCTCTACAAGCTTACTTGCCCCGATTGTGTCAGTATATACGTTCTTTGCATAAGATCCAACGTTTCCGTTTAAATCCGATCCTGCAGTTATTTCCAAATCAGACAAATTATATACCTCAATAAGCTTGTGGCAAAGGTAGAACGCATCACCACATATGCTCGTCACACTGTCTCCTATCACCACGCTCGTCAGGCTGGTACAACCGGAGAACGCATAACCACCTATACTCGTCACACTGTCTCCTATCACCACGCTCGTGAGGCTGGTGCAATCAAGGAACGCACGATTACCTATGCTCGTCACGCTGCCGGGGATCACCACGCTCGTAAGGCTGGTGCAATCAAGGAATGCACGATCACCTATGCTCGTCACACTATCGCCTATCACTACGCTCGCGAGGCTGGAGCAACCATAGAACGCAGAATCACCTATACTCGTCACACTGTCCCCTATCATTACGCTCGTGAGGCCGTCGCAACAAAAGAACGCAGAATCACCTATACTCTTCACACTGTCGGGTATCACCACGCTCGTAAGGCTGGAGCAATAATAGAACGCATATTCACCTATGCTCGTCACACTGTCGGGGATCACCACGCTCATGAGGCTGGAGCAACCATAGAACGCCTTCTCACCTATGCTCGTCACTATATCGCCCTCAGGAGATTTCTCAGGTATCAGCAAATCAGTATCGGCACATGTGACTATTCCGCTAACACGGCAAGTGCCATCACCGTTGGATGTAAACACAAGCCCCTCGCCATCTTCCGTCTCACCTTTTTCACTGCAAGCGACAAAACAAGACAAGCACAATGTCAAAACCAGCAAAAGAGCCAATAATGTTTTTTTCATTCTCTTTTCCTCCCTTAAATGAAAAACAAAAAGTGCGTTTCAGCATTTTCCCGTCATTATCTCAATGATCTTTTTATCGGTCTCCTTCATTCCGTCATGACCGAGCGCGTAGATATTGCGAATAGTGTTTTCAACGCCCTTGCTGACAAGTCCCTCGCCTCCGAAGAACTCACAGCCCTCGCAAAACATTTCATATCCCATAATTCCCGCATCGACAGCCATTGCGATCTTTGCCGCGCAGGATGCCTTAGCACCGTCGCATATAATTCCGCTTGAAATCGCAAGCGCGTTTACTATCGTATGATTTATCGCGGAAATGTCTCCGGAAAGGAGATAGGCAATGCCCGCTCCTGCGCCTGCGCCCGCGCTGACCGCGCCGCAATACGCGGAAAGGCGACCGATTCCACTCTTCAAATGGAGTGTCACAAGGTTCGATAAAACAAGCGCTCTGTAAAGCTCCTCGCGACTCTTATTGTAGTGCTCAGCATATGTAATAACGGGCAAGCTGGTGGTCATTCCCTGATTTCCGCTACCCGAGCAAATAATTACAGGCATGTCGCAACCGCTCATTCTCGCGTCAGAGCCCGCCGCAGCAGCGGCGCAAGCACGAGTACGGACTCCACCGTCGCGCTTTACCAATATCTGGCCTATTCTTGCTCCGTAGTTGTTCGTCATTCCCTCGTTAGAGATCGCCGTATTATATTCGATCTGTCTTGAAATTATCTCATCCACATCCGACAGCACAACGGTATTTGCAAAATCAAAAATGTCTGCAACGGTCAAAACCGAGTGGTCAAGCGTGTTGTCAGCTCCCGCGCATGCGCATCCGCTTTTAACGTATTCGCATCTGCCGTTTTTAATGATCTCCACAACGTTTGTATGCTCGTCCTCAACGTGAACAGAAACCGAATCCCCTCCCTCGCTGACCGTAACAACAAGATCCAATATGTGCTCGCTCTCAAGAGGATTCACCTTTATATCGAGCTTACTCATCTCATCCGAAAGTGCTCTTTCCTGCTCGGATGTGACCGACGAGATCACCTCAAGACAGCGGCTTGAATCTCCGTATAGGATTCCTACTGCTGCCGCAGCCTCGAGACCGCGCATTCCGTTAGCGTGAGGCACAATAACGCTTTTTACGTTCTTTATTATGTTTCCGCTCGCCTGGATCTTTACATTTTGGGGCATTCTGCCAAGGATCTCCCTTGCGCGCGCCGCGCAAAACGCCACTGCAATGGGCTCTGTACATCCCATTGCGGGGACGAGCTCATTCTTCAAAATATCAACGTATGCCTTATATGTTTGTGAGCTTCTTTCCA
Organism: Eubacteriales bacterium; assembly: GCA_045638385.1. Lineage (GTDB taxonomy): Bacteria > Bacillota > Clostridia > Oscillospirales > CAG-272 > SVTX01. The sequence continues at coordinate 5,472 of JAZUBI010000208.1, read as the reverse complement.
TTTCGACCTCTTTTTCTTTTAGTATAAGGTTATTATACATAAATTTCGTCAAATTGTCAATAATATATACAACAAAAGATCGGCACGAATTTATCGCGCCGATCTTATGTTTATCTTATTTCAAAGATGTTTTTTCTTTTTGAATTACGTCGTGTGCTCCACCCTCAACGATACTTGTCGCGGAAACAAGCGTGAGTGTAGCCTTTTCCTGAAGCTCGGGAATCGTCAATGCCCCACAGTTGCACATGGTCGACTTTACCTTTGCAAGGGTCATAGCAACGTTATCCTTAAGGCTTCCTGCGTAAGGAACGTAGGAATCAACGCCCTCCTCAAAGGAAAGCTTCTTGTCTCCTCCAAGGTCGTATCTCTGCCAGTTTCTTGCTCTTGCGGAGCCCTCGCCCCAATATTCCTTATAGTAGGTACCGCCAATGCTTACCTTATTGGAGGGAGATTCGTCAAATCTTGCAAAATATCTTCCAAGCATTACGAAATCAGCACCCATAGCAAGAGAGAGTGTAATATGATGGTCATAAACTATACCGCCGTCAGAGCATACGGGAATATATACTCCGGTCTCCTCAAAGTACTTGTCTCGCTCAGCGCAAACCTCAATAAGAGCTGTTGCCTGTCCGCGACCGATACCCTTGGTCTCACGGGTGATACAGATAGATCCGCCGCCGATACCTACCTTTATAAAGTCAGCACCGCAATCAGCAAGGAATCTAAATCCTGCCGCGTCAACAACGTTACCTGCACCTATCTTTACGCTATCGCCGTATTTCTCGCGTACCCAAGAGATTGTTCTCTGCTGCCACTCCGAAAATCCCTCGGAGGAGTCTATACAAACCACGTCAACGCCTGCCTCAACGAGAGCGGGGATTCTTTCCGCATAGTCACGGGTGTTTATACCCGCACCAACAACGTATCTCTTATCCTTATCAAGAAGCTCGTTGGGGTTATTCTTGTGTGAGGTATAGTCCTTACGGAATACGAAATAGCAAAGTCTTTGCTCTTCATCGATTATCGGGAGGCTGTTGAGCTTGTGATCCCAAATAATATCATTTGCCTCTTTAAGTGTTGTGCCCTCTTTTGCTACGATAAGCTTTTCAAAGGGAGTCATAAAGGTCTCGACCTTAGTATCAACACTCATTCGGCTGACACGGTAATCCCTGCCTGTTACGATACCGAGAAGCTTTCCCTCTGCGGTTCCGTCAGAGGTAACAGCAACAGTCGAATGACCGGTCTTCTCCTTGAGCATAATTATATCCGCAAGAGTAGCATCGGGACGGACGTTGGAATCGCTTGTAACAAATCCCGCCTTGTGATCCTTCGCTCTCTTTACCATAGCCGCCTGATCCTCGATAGACTGCGAGCCGTATATAAACGAAACTCCGCCCTCCTTTGCAAGAGCGACAGCAAGCTTGTCTCCGGATACCGCCTGCATTATAGCAGACACCATAGGAATATTCATACTGATAGCAGGAGTCTCGCCCTTCTTATATTTGACAAGAGGAGTCTTAAGACTAACATTCGCAGGCACGCACTCGCTTGATGAATATCCCGGAATGAGAAGATACTCGTTAAATGTATGTGAGGGTTCATTGATAAACTTTGCCATTTTCATTTTCTCCTTCTCTTGTGAATATAATCAGTTATATATGGGATATTTCTCGCAGAGAGCAATAACCTCTTTGGTGATCTGCTCCTTGTTGGATTCGAAATCGGTAGCAACAAGCTTCATCCACTTTGCTATCATCTTCATTTCCTCTACTCCGAATCCGCGCGATGTAACCGCAGGAGTACCAACTCTGATTCCGCTTGTTACAAAAGGCTTTTCGGGGTCGTTGGGGATCGCATTCTTGTTAGCGGTGATGTGTACCTCGTCAAGGCGGTGCTCCATCTCCTTACCTGTTACTCCGAAGGGACGGAGGTCGATAAGCATAAGGTGGTTATCGGTGTCGCCCGAAACTATGCTGAAGCCCTCTTCCTTAAGAGCCTCGCAAAGAACCTTTGCGTTCTTAACTATGTTCTGCTGATATTCCTTGAATTCGGGGGTAAGTGCCTCTCCGAGCGCAACAGCCTTAGCCGCAATAATATGCATAAGCGGACCGCCCTGAGTTCCGGGGAATACTGCCTTGTCTATCTGCTTTGCAAGCTCTTCCTTGCAGAGGATCATACCGCCGCGGGGACCGCGAAGAGTCTTGTGGGTTGTAGTGGTAACAACGTCTGCGTAAGGAACGGGAGACGGATGGAGTCCTGCGGCAACAAGACCTGCAATGTGAGCCATATCTACCATGAAGTACGCACCGACCTCTTTACAGATAGCACCGATCTTCTCAAAATCAATGGTTCTTGAGTATGCGCTCGCACCTGCGATTATCATCTTGGGCTTACACTCGAGAGCAGTAGCTCTGATTGCATCGTAATCGAGCATTTCGGTATCGTCCGAAACACTGTAAGGTACTATATTGAAGTACTTACCGGAGATGTTTACGGGTGAGCCGTGAGAGAGATGTCCGCCGTGAGCGAGATTAAGTCCCATTACCGTGTCACCGGGCTGCAAAAGTGCAAAAAATACCGCGAGATTCGCTGAAGCGCCGCTGTGGGGCTGAACGTTAGCATGCTCTGCTCCGAAAAGCTTTTTCGCACGCTCGCGCGCAATATCCTCTACGATATCGACACACTGACATCCGCCGTAGTAACGCTTACCGGGAAATCCCTCGGCATACTTATTGGTAAGAACTGTACCTGCGGCAAGAAGAACTGCCTTTGACACTATGTTCTCTGAAGCAATAAGCTCAATATTGTGCTGCTGACGCTCAAATTCAAGGTTGCAGGCATCATGCACCTCTTTGTCGTAATTTACAAGCTCATCAAAAAAATTCATCTCGGTATCCCTTTCTTTTTGATTAAAATGATACGTGTCGGAGTCTCCGACAAAAAATATTATTAAGTCTAATTATACTATAAACCGTTTTTTTTGTCAAGCATTCAGTCATATTTTTATTATTTTTGTCGTTATGTAATTAAATAAGGCAAAAAGCATGCCGCGGCTTGCCCTTTTGCACAAAAAGGCACGAATTTGAAAGGAGTTCACCCATTGAAAGAAAAAACATATATAAAAATTCTGATCTTTTTTCTTACATCCGCTGTTTTAATAAGCCTTATCGCTTTCTTTTTCGGCGCACTTTATCTTCCAAAAAGAGTCTCAAGCACATCTGCCTCGGCGGATAACCCAACACAATATACCACTGTTATCATTGATGCGGGACATGGCGGCGAGGACGGCGGAGCATCGAGTGCTTGCGGTCTTGTCGAAAAAGAGATCAATCTTGAGATCGCACAAATGCTCTGCGACATGCTGAAATCCAACGGAATAAACGTTGTAATGACACGCACCGACGACAGATTGCTGTACGACAGAAACGTAGATTATCAGGGCAGAAAAAAGAAGCTTGACCTGGCTGCCAGGGTCGCTATAGCAGACTCAACTCCGAACGCTATATTCGTCAGCATTCATATGAATTCCTTTACTGATCCCAAATATTCCGGGATGCAGGTCTGGTACTCCCCGAATCACCCCTCGTCATCAGACCTTGCGGAGTATATTCGCAACGAAAACCAAAAGCTATTGCAGCCCGCCAATGATCGCCAAGCATTTCGCGCTACAAGTGCTATAAATATCCTACATAACGCCAAATGCCCCGCAGTCCTTGTAGAATGCGGCTTTCTTTCAAATCCGAACGAAGCTGAAAGATTCAGATCAGATGAGTACAGACAGAAGATCGCGTTCGTTATTTTCTGCTCAATAATGGACTTTTTAAACGCAGAAAGCAAAAAATGAGCCAAAAAAGGCTCATTCTTTCGCTTTAAATATGTCCCACGGATAGGTGTCGGAAGGATAGCTTACCGCTTGTATTTTCTGCTTTGTCACCGGATGTGTAAACTCAACCTTGTGCGACCAAAGCGCACAGGTCGCGCGGTTGTCACGGCTGCCGTATTTTCCGTCACCCACAATCGGCATCTTTCTTGACGCAAGCTGAACTCTTATCTGATGCGTTCTGCCGGTCATAAGCTCAACCTCGACAAGCGATATCTCCTCTCCGTCCTCGCGCTTGACGCTTTCTATCAGTCTGAAGCTTGCAAGCGCTTCCTTGACTCCCGCGCGGCTTTTTGCAACAACAAACGACTTGTTTTTCTGCTTGTCGTGGTATAAAAGATCGCGCATCTCGCCCTCTGCTTCTTCGGGAACACCATGTACTACCGCAAGATAGGTTTTTTTATAGTCACCCGATTGCACGAGCGCGGAAAGCTTCCCTGTCATATCCTCGCGCTTTGAATATATCATAGCTCCTCCCGTCACAGTATCAAGACGGTGTACAAGACCTACATAAGAGTTCTCGCCGCTCTCTTCTCTGTACCGCGACAAAAGCTCTAACATATTCTCTTTTCCATTACTGCTTATCTGCGATTCCACCCCAATAGGCTTTTCGCAAACAAGTAAATATTTATCTTCATAAAGGATTTTCATAAAATGACCCATCCGATTACTATCAATTTAAATAAAAATCATTACAGATAAGGGGTGCGATTTCGCACCCCTTATCTATTTCTCAAAAGAATATTAGACAGCCTATACGCTAACCTGCTTCTTTCCGCCTGCCTTATGCTCAAACTTAACCTTTCCGTCAATAAGAGCGAAGAGCGTGTCATCCTTACCGATACCAACGTTGTTACCGGGATGGATAGCCGTTCCTCTCTGTCTTACGAGGATGTTGCCGGCAACAACTGCCTGACCGTCAGCTCTCTTAACGCCAAGACGCTTGGATTCGCTATCACGGCCGTTCTTTGTAGAACCGACACCCTTCTTATGAGCAAAGAACTGTAAACTAAGCTTTACCATTATCTTTACCTCCTGTTATGTGTGTGTTAGTTGTTCACCTTACGCTTCGTAAGGTCTGTCCTCGATGGAAACATCAAGGAAATCGTAATACTCCTCCATAAGATCCTCGATCTGCTTGTAGTATGCAAGGAAGATTCCCGATACGGCATATCTTTTAAGCTCGTCCTCCTCATATTCGGGGAGAGCCGCCTTTGATCTTACTCGGATATTTGTAGTTTCCTCATCGATCTCGTAATCAACAGAGGAAGCATACGCCACTTCTACGGTATTTATAATAAGCATCGTCATTGCAGACAGCGCCGCGCAGAGAATGTCATCTCCCTCGGTACCAAAACCTGTATGTCCCTGCTCCTCAAAGCCGTAAAAGATGCCATCACTACGGAAAAATACAATTTTTGTCATAGTGATCAGCCAACGATGGATGTGATCTGAACCTTGGTATAAGGCTGTCTGTGACCAATCTTCTTCTTGGAGTCCTTCTTGGACTTGTACTTAAGAACATAGATCTTCTTGCCCTTACCGTTCTTTACAACAGTACCCTTAACAACTGCACCGTCAACAACAGGTGT
>JAZUBI010000207.1:0-7361 GCA_045638385.1 Eubacteriales bacterium | reverse complement strand
ACTCAAATCCGAACTTGTCTGCAAGCTGCTTTGCAACAGACTTGTAGCCGTCGTGGTTGAGCTTTCCGCCGTAAATATCGGTAGACTCTGCCTCGATACCGAATACGTCCTTTGCATCCTCCTCGTTGGAGATGCAAACGTCAACGTACTGGCAGAGCTCTGTCATAGCCTCTCTTGCCTCAGCTCTTGTCCAGAGCTTGCCGCGGTAGTTTAAGTCGCAGGAGATCTTAAGACCCTTAGCCTTAGCCGCCTTACAAGCATCCTTGCAGATCTCAACTACGTTTGCGCCAAGAGCGGGAGTGATACCGGTGAAGTGGAACCACTCTGCACCGTCAAAGATAGCATCCCAATCAAAGTCCTCGCGGCTTGCCTTAGCAATAGCGGAGTTGGCGCGGTCGTAGATGCAAACAGAGCCTCTCTGAGAAGCACCCTTTTCGTTGAAGTAGATGCCCACTCTGTCGCCACCGCGAACGATCTTGGTGGTGTCAACTCCGTAGCGGCGGAGACTGTTTACAGCCGCCTGACCGATAGCGTGAGTGGGGAGCTTTGTTACGTATGCAACGTCCATATTGTAGTTAGCAAGGGAAACTGCAACGTTTGCCTCGCCGCCGCCGAATGTGAACTCAACGTGGTCACACTGAACGAATCTCTCATAGTTATAGGGCTGAAGGCGAAGCATAAGCTCGCCGAATGTAATTACCTTAGCCATTGTTATATTTCCTTTCAAATAAATTACATGCAAATGTGGAATCCGAAGCCGCCGATGTCGTTAGCGAGGTAGATGAATGTCATCTTGCCGTTCTTGTCGTATCTTGCGGTGTCGTAATCAAACTTGATTCCGCGGCGCTCAAGGTGATAAACCGCGCGCTCAACAGAATTAGTCTGGATACCAACGTGTCCGTGCTCGCCGCGACCCTGCGAGTGCATGATCTCGATCTCTGTTCCCGAGAAGGTGGAGGAATTGCCAACCTTTGCGGGGATAGTAAAGATGTTCTCGATCTTCTCTGCATCAGCAACAGCCTCTTCCTTAGAGGGCTTGTTGATAGCGAAGTGCTTGAACTTGAAGCCGAGCATGGTGTCAACTGCCTGGCGAACGAGCTTGGTGATACCGTCAAAGTCGCCTGCCGCGATCATCTCGGGCTTGACCATCCAAGAGCCACCGCAGCAAACGATCTTATTGAATGCAAGATAGTCGTTTACGTTTGCGGGGGAAACGCCGCCTGTGGGCATAAAGGTAACGCCGCCGTAGGGAGCGGACATAGCCTTGATCATAGCAAGACCGCCGGACTGCTCTGCGGGGAAGAACTTAACTGTCTTAAGACCGAGCTCAAGAGCCGCCTCGATACCCGAGGGATTATTGATACCGGGAACGATAGGGCAACCCTTTGCCTGGCAGTACTTAACGATCTCGGGGTTAAAGCCGGGAGAAACGATAAACTTAGCTCCTGCCGCGATAGCATCGTCAACCTGAGCCTTTGTGAGCACGGTACCTGCGCCGACTATCATATCGGGGTATTCCTTAGCGATTATAGCGATAGCTTCCTTTGCGCAAGCGGTTCTGAACGTAACCTCGGCGCAGGGGAGACCTCCGTCGATAAGTGCCTTTGCAAGAGGAGCGGCATCCTTGGCATCGTCGATCTTAATAACCGGAACGATACCTATTTTCGATAATTCCTTAATTACATCATTCATTTGTAGTGCCTCCACACAATATTTTAACATTATAATTATACAACTATATATTCCTTTTGTCAATATATAAAGGCATTGATAAATAGCATTTTTTAATACAATTACTCAACAAATTTTTTAGTTTTCGGCTTTTTATTAGCATAAAATACCTTGAAGCGGAAATTTTGCGTTTTTTGGTGTATTTTTCGCATTTTAAAGGATTTTTTGGCATATTTTCTCATATAGCCTTTACAAATCATATAAAACGTGATATAATCCCCATATAGGGTGTGTACCCACTTTAAGCTTGAGGTGATAATATGAGATGTCCTTTTTGCGGATACCCCGAAAGCAAGGTTCTTGATACGAGAACGCTTAACGAGGGAAGTAGCATAAAACGAAGAAGAGAGTGCCTTGAATGTCAGAAGAGATTTACCACGTTCGAGGTTCTTGAAAGCGTACAGATAGTTGTTGTCAAGAAAAACGGCGAAAAGGAGCTTTTCGACAGAACAAAGCTGCTTGCGGGCGTGCTTAAGGCAACGCAAAAGAGACCCGTAAACGCAGACGAGATAGTTGGCGAGATAGAGGCGGAGATACAGAACTCGCTCAACAACGAGGTCGAGTCAAAGAAGATAGGCGAGATGGTGATGGACAAGCTGAAGGCTCGCGACCATATCGCGTACGTTCGTTTCGCATCGGTGTACCGCGAGTTTGCCGACGTTGAGACCTTTGTCTCCGAGCTTATGGAGCTTGTAAAGAAGGATAAGAAATAAGTTTTCAAATCTTGATTTGTCGGTGGGTTACAGAGAACAAACGCAAGCCTTCTCCTTGGGGTAGCGAAGCGGCATCGCGGCAGTGAATGACAACACGGTGTGTTGTCAGAGCCGCGATGTGCCCGAGCCGCAGCGAGACAGGTGGCGGCGTAGCCGACGGATGAGGGGTAAAAGCCCTTGTACAATAACCCCTCATCACCCGCTTCGCGGGAGCTTCCCCCCAGGGGGAAGCCTTTCGTTTTATCGTGGCGAACTATTCGCTAAATTGCAATTTATCTCACCTTAACGATAGCAACAGCGCATCTGGGCGGAAGATACATTGGAAATTCGTACACACCGTTTGCCTTTTTCGCCGTATACTCATACTCGGTAGAAATTCTGTCAAAGCCGCCGAATCTAAGCTCATCGGTAGACAGAGCAACGCGATATTTGCCGCCGGAGGAGACCTTAACGAAATAATCGTTATATGCCCCATTAGGGCTGAAATTAAAGACAAAGGTCACACCGCCGCGCTCAAATACCAGCACCTTTTTTTCCTCATCAATAAACAAAACCTTCGGCGCCTTGCTAAAGATCCGCCTTTTTTTTGCCACCGCGATCATTTCACGGTCAAATTGATTGAGGTGCGCATATCTTAAAAGCCCATCGTCAACAAGATGCCATTGGCGGCGGCAGTAATAATGGCTCCAATTGTTTCCGTCGCGCGGAAAATCTATCCATTCGGGATGCCCGAACTCGTTTCCCATAAAGTTCAGATATCCCTCACCCGAAAGGGACAGCGAGATAAGCCTTATCATTTTATGCAGCGCAATACCGCGATCAATGGCCTCGCTCTGCCCAAGTATCGACATTCCCGAGTACATTTCGCTGTCGCAAAGACGGAAGATCAAGGTCTTGTCGCCAACCAAAGCCTGATCGTGCGACTCGGCGTATCCGATGTACTTCTCACCTGCGCGCCGTGACGAAAGCTCGCCCCAAAGCTGCCACATGCTAAAGTCCTCATCGCGCTTATTTTTAATAAGCTCTATCCAAAGATCCGGAGTACCCATCGAAAGCCTGTAATCAAAGCCTATTCCGCCCTCGCATATCGGCAAACACATTCCGGGCATAGCCGACATATCCTCGGCAATTGTCACAGCCGCAGGGTTCACCTCTCTTATTAGCTCGTTTGCAAGCTGAAGATAGGTCACCGCCTCGGTGTCGGTGTTAAGCGAGAAATATTTTGAATACTCGGTAAACTCCACGCCAAGACCGTGATTGTGATATATCATACTCGTAACACCGTCAAAACGGAAGCCGTCAAAACGGTATTCCTCAAGCCAGAACTTGAGATTCGAGAGCAGAAAATGCAACACCTCGTTTTTGTTGTAATTAAAAAGCTTAGTTCCCCAAGCGCTGTGATCGCCGCGCTCTCCGACGTGGAAGAACTGACCCTCACTGCCGTCAAAACGGTTAAGACCGTTGCCCTCGTCGCCGACAGCGTGCGAATGAACGAGATCAAGAAGAACAGCAATACCCATTCCGTGCGCCGCATCTATGAGCATTTTAAGCTCATATGGCGTGCCGTATCTCGAGGATGCAGCAAAAAAAGAGGAAACCTGATAGCCGAACGAAGCATAATAAGGATGCTCCATCACCGCCATGATCTGTATAACGTTGTAGCCCTGCTTTTTAATTCGCGGAAGGATCCTCTCGCGGAATTCATTGTATGTGCCAACCGTCTCGCTCTCCTGCGCCATTCCGATATGGCACTCGTATATAAATAACTGCTTCGGCAGAGAAAATTCGGTGTTTTTCCATGCGTACTCAGGCTCGTCAACCACAACACCGCACCAAATATGCGTTTCCTTGTCCTGAACAACGCGGCGGATGTAGGTCGGGACGCGGCGCAAAAGCTCACCGTCCTTTTCTATAATGACCTGAATGTGACAGTTGTTCCAAAGCGCATTTTCGCCATCAAGAAAGATCTCAAACACTCCGCCCGAAAGCCTTTTCATCGGGAGCGCAGTCATATCCCAGGACACCATATCTCCCGTGAGATACACAGCATCTGCCGCAGGCGCCCATTCACGGAATACCCAGCCGCCGTTTACACGATGGAATCCGAAATATTTGTGCCCGTTGGCAAAATCCGAAAGCGAGCCTCCGTCACCGACAAGCTCGCATCGCTTGCTCTCAAAATTCTTCATTCTCTGCTCAATATCGCGCCTGTACGGCAAAAGTCCGCCGTCATATTCAAATATTTTAAGCTCCATCGGCTCACCTCCCATCCAATCTATTATATCCATTATACACCTTTTCAATTCCCGTGTCAAGCACCCCAAAGCTACAATAAAAGGACGTAAAAACGCCTCTCTTGACAAATCAAAGGCAAAATGTTATAATGATATCAGAAATAAAGGAAAGGAGAGACCAAAGATGCCGAACCCAAGCTCGCGCGCCCTCGGTAAATACGAAAAGTATTTCAGAGGCATATACACCTCGCTTTTTGCAACAATAATGGCGCTCATCTTCGGGCGGCTCTACTACTCGTCCGTGGTCATCCTGTTTTCAGAGGTCGATTGGTACCTCTTAAAATTCCACGACAAGCTCATCTTCAATCTTTTAGGACTTTCCATCGTGCTCTTTGCGACACTGATGATCTTCTACTATTTCGACAACCTCGACCTGCTTAATAAAAAAGCTTATCTTGAGGAAAAGACACACCGTCCCCTCATCACAAGGGGCGAATATCTCACGGGATTTTTAATAAATATTTTGTTCGCGTCTCCCGTCTTTTATCTCCCCGTCCACTATTTCATGGTGAGCATCGGCGCAACGTCACCCATGCTATCGCACGCATTGGCGCTCCTCACAATGGCTCTGATGAGACTGATACAGCTCGGTAGTCTGCGAATGAAATGGCAGGACGAGATCGACCACCCCCTATTTGTGGAAAAGCCGATGTTCAAAAGCTCCGGAGATGTGGATAGCTTCAAGCCATTCCATCTCTTTACAAAACCGATAATATTTGTAATTTTGTATTCGCTCTGTTACGCTGTCGCGTTAAAATACGTGATCGCAATGATATTTTCGATCTATCTTATCGTGACCTCGCTCTGGAGTAGCCTGATAGTCATGATAGTCGTTCCGATTGCGATATTTTTCTCGCTCCGCGTCATTTCCATGTTCAGAAGGAGACGCAGACTCATAAAGAAGCTAAACGAGCTCAAACGCCAAAAATACGCCACTGTCAAATACCGAGGTTCGAAATATCTCTCCTCACTCTTCCACTTTTTGAAGCTTGAGGTTGAAATAATCACCGCAAGCGGCGAAAAATACAACTGCCGAGTCGTAACATCGGGCAGAGTAAACGCGCCAATGTATTTTTCCACGGAAAATTACTATACTGAGCATGGATTACACCTGAGAGGCGGGGGATTGCTCTCCCAGATGGGAAGCTCACCCTTCGTAGCGGTGGTAGACATCAGCAAATGGGGAGGAAACAGCAACCCCACAAACTTAGTGTTGGGCTTCCGCCGCCAGCGCGACCTTGTTTTTCCGGATAAGGAGGGCAAGAAAGCACTGATCGTCAACCCCACACCCACATCCTGCTTTTCACTCTACGGTACGGTGGCAAACACGATCGACACCGGCGAGGACATGGGGAAATACACGATATATACAGCAACGGGTATCTATAATACCATCGTGCGTAACGAGGATAAAGAGAAATATTGACTCGCGTCACTCACCCGCCCCAACCACCCATATTTTACACATAAATCTACTCAAAAAGGCAACCGAAATCGGTTGCCTTTAAATATTGTAAAATTGCTATTTATCGGCAAGATCCAAGCATGATATTCAGGCACAAGACCTTTGCGAGGAATCAAGTGCGAGAGCCACCGCACGAGCCCTCACCAAGGAAGATCAACATTTTTTCCTTTCTTACGTTACTTTCCTTCAACAGCGAAGGAAAGTAACCAAAGGATCGCCGCTTAAGGGAAAGAGGCGCGGCAAAACTCGGCGGCTGGGTTTGATAAATTAAATTTGGCGTTCATGCCGAGTTCTTTGCGACCCTCTCTCCCTTAAGAATCCCTCTCTCTTTGCCGCCGTGAAGATATTGAGGCGATAAAGTAGGTTTTGTATTAAATCCTCCCCACCTTTGGGATAGCTAAGCGGCATCGCCTTGTGAATTTTATTCCACAACATAAGACCTTTGCGAGGAATTAAGTGCGAGAGCCACTGCACGAGCCCTCACCGAGGAAGATCAATTTTGTCTTGTTTTCTTACGTTACTTTCCTTCAACAGCAAAGGAAAGTAACCAAAGGATCGGCTTTTTGATGCTATATGTTGCTTCGTGATTTTTTATACAATCAGATATTTGCGAGGAATCAAGTGCGAGAGCCACCGCACGAGCCCTCACCGAGAAAGATCAACATTCTTTTCTTTCTTACGTTACTTTCCTTCAACAGCGAAGGAAAGTAACCAAAGGATCGCCGCTTAAGGGAAAGAGGCGCGGCAAAACTCGGCAACTAATCTTGATAATTTAAATTCAATGTTTATGCCGAGTTCCTTGCGATCCTCTCTCCCTTAAGAATCCCTCTCTCTTTGCCGCCGTGAAGATATTGAGGCGATAAAGAAAATTTTATTTAAAACCTTTTCCAAAAGGAGACATTTGGACATACTACACGTTCCCTTGTGAATTTTATTCCACAACATAAGACCTTTGCGAGGAATTAAGTGCGAGAGCCACTGCACGAGCCCTCACCGAGGAAGATCAATTTTGTCTTGTTTTCTTACGTTACTTTCCTTCAACAGCGAAGGAAAGTAACCAAAGGATCGCCGCTTAAGGGAAAGAGGCGCGGCAAAACTCGGCAACTAATCTTGATAATTTAAATTCAATGTTTATGCCGAGTTCCTTGCGATCCTCTC
>JAZUBI010000206.1:0-8493 GCA_045638385.1 Eubacteriales bacterium | reverse complement strand
TGGTATCGACACCGCCGCTCTTGAGGCAGCAGGATACATTGCTATCGGCGAATAAAATAAGCAATAATTGAAATGATATCAGCCTGCGGACATTTATGTCCGCAGGCAAAGATATTAAATAGGGATTTACGGTCTTGGTATAAAATGACCGTGCGAAAGGATAATAAAAATGGAAATGATACTCAATTGGCTCGGTACGCTGCCGGGTGCAGTTGGTCAGGGACTTGTATGGGGTGTAATGGCGATAGGCCTTTACATCACGTTCAAGGTGCTTGATCTTGCAGACCTTACGGTTGACGGCTCTATCACAACCGGCGCGGCTGTATGTACCGTTCTGGTTACAAACGGTGTAAACATATGGATCGCTATGCTGTGCGCGATTCTTGCCGGAATGATTGCCGGATTTATTACGGGAATACTGCATACCGCACTTGGAATTCCCGCCATTCTTGCGGGAATACTGACACAGCTTATGCTTTGGTCGGTAAATCTTCTCGTAATGGGCGGTAAGGCGAATATCGCACTTTCAAGATTTAAATTCGGAGACAAGCTTCTTATTTCGGGAAATAATGAGATATATGTTTCTTTGGCAATTCTTTTGGGCATTGTTGCGGTCATTATCGCGCTTCTTTACTGGTTCTTCGGTACGGAAATGGGAATGTCGCTTCGAAGCACGGGATGCAATATAGAGATGAGCCGTGCGCAGGGAATCAATACGAATTTCACAAAGGTGTTCGGACTTGCGCTTTCTAACGGTGTTGTAGGACTTTCGGGCGCACTCCTCGCTCAGCAGCAGGGTGCAGCTGATATCAATATGGGACGCGGTGCAATCGTAATAGGTCTCGCGGCTGTTATCGTTGGTGAAGCGCTGTTCCAAAAGAAGACAACAAACTTTGCGCTCCGTCTTCTCTTTGTTGTTTGCGGTGCGATAATATATTGGCTCGTGTTCCAGACAGTCATCTTCATCGGTCTGCCCACAGAGCTTCTTAAGATGCTTTCCGCACTCGTAGTAGCACTCTTCTTGGGTGTTCCGTACCTTAAAAAGCATATTATTAAGAAAAAGAAGAAGGAGGGTGCGAAGAATGCTTGAGATCAAAAATATTCATAAGACCTTCAACGAAGGTACGATAAACGAGAAAAAAGTGTTTGAGGGACTTTCCTTAACTCTTGAGGACGGAGATTTTGTAACCGTAATCGGAGGTAACGGTGCCGGAAAATCGACTATGCTAAATATCGTAGCGGGTGCATATCCTGTTGACGATGGACAGGTAATTATAGACGGAGTTGACGTTACAAAGCTCCCCGAGTATAAAAGGGCATCCTATATAGGCCGTGTATTTCAGGATCCCAGAATGGGAACCGCATCTGACATGTGGGTTGAGGAAAATATGTCTATTGCCGATAGCCGCGGACACCGCAGAGGTGTAAGATGGGCTATAAGAGGCAAGGACAGAGCAAAATACAAGGAGCAGTTAAAGCTTCTTGATCTCGGACTTGAGGACAGACTTACCACAAAGATGGGACTTCTCTCGGGCGGTCAGAGACAGGCGGTCACGCTTTTGATGGCTGCTATGAAGAAGCCAAAGCTCCTGCTTCTCGACGAGCACACTGCCGCGCTTGACCCCAAGACTGCCGCTAAGGTGCTTGAGATCACAGATAAGCTTGTCAGCGAAAACAATCTTACCGCGCTTATGGTTACGCATAACATGCGTGACGCTATCGCGCACGGAAACCGCATTATTATGATGAATGCGGGAAAGATCGTTCTTGACATTAAGGGTGAGGAAAAGAAAAAGCTCACCGTCGAGGCGCTTCTTGCCGAGTTTACAAAGGCGAGCGGAGCCGAATTCGCAAGCGACAGAGCATTGCTCAGCTGATAAAAAAGACTTGGAGTTACACTCCAAGTCTTTTTTTATTGAATGTCATTTAATATTTTGCGGATGTTGTCGTAGACGAACGTAGGCTTTTCGGGGCTTGCTTCAAGGTCTGCAATAGTTCCTTCACCGCTCAGGACAAAGATAGAATCGATCCCTGCGTTGACTCCGCAGGCGATGTCGGTATAAAGGCGGTCGCCTATAACGACTGCGTCTTCTTTTTTATATCCGGTACGTTCAAGGGCAAGGTAGACCATATCGGGCTGGGGCTTGCCGATGAATTTTGGGCGCTTTCCGCTTGCGCGAAAGATCATTTCGCAAAAGGAGCCGCAATCGGGGACGTATCCGTACCAGGTGGGGCAGACCCAATCGGGGTTTGTTGCGATGTAATCTATGTCATTTTTTAATAGTATGCAGGAGTCCTCAAGCTTTTTGAAGGTGAGCTCCCAGTCGTTTGCAATGCAGAGGCAATCGATGCCGTCTTCAAGCTTATCGGTTATTGAAAGCCCCACGTCGGCAAGCTGCTTTTTAAATGACGCTGTGCCGAATGCGTATATCTTGTTGTGATTTTTTTCTTTGAGATAGGCTATTGTTGCCTCGGTTGACGTAAGAAAATCATCGGGTGTTGATTCGATTCCGAGTCTTGCGAGCTTTTCGGTATATTTATCGATACCCTTTGATGAATTGTTAGTCAAGAAAAGGTATCTGCCTCCGCTTTCTCTGACATGGGCAAGAAAATCCAGCGTGCCGTCAAAGAGGTCATCCTCAAGATATATCGTGCCGTCCATGTCGAGCAGAAAGAGCTTTTTGTTCTTTAGCGTGTTATTCATTAAGTTAATTCTCCGTTCCAAAGCGTGTTTTGTCCGGTGGATACAGCCGCCGCGCCGCAATCTATTGCGTTTTTCGCCTCTGCGACATTTTCAATAAGACCGCCTGCGATGATCGGTATCGGCAGTTCACTTGAAAGTCGTGTGATCACCTTACCGAGCGTGGCGGGCATTATTTCTATCATGTCGGGGCGAGAGCTTCTTACCGATTCGACCGTTGTGTGTATCGATCTTGAATCTACTATGAAAAATCTCTGTACGGTAGCAAGTCCTGCCTCGCGCGCCAGCTTTATTATATTTACCTTTGTGCTTATAATTCCGTCAACGCCCATTTTTTTAAGGAAAACAATGCCGCTTTCGTCTTTTCCGATGCCGCCGGCAAGGTCGATGTGGATAAATACCTTTTTGCCTTGCTCATGCGCCTTTTTCAGCTTTTTTGAGAGTGACATTATGTCACCGTCAAGATCGAATATCAAGGACACGCGGCTATCTGTCGCCAAGAGAAATTCTGCGTCTGAGCGCGTTGCGGCGATTATCTTTTTGGTTTCGAATAAGGTGTTCATAGTTATAGCTTCCTTTTCGCATTTGCTTGCTTATATTATACAACAAACCGAACGGGGAGTCAAGGGATTATTTTCTGTTTGCAGTTGCTATAAGCCTTGTGCCGTAAAAATCCTCTATCAGTGTGTCGCCAACAGAGACGGGAAGGGAAACGGTTATTTTATTGATGCGAGCCATTGCTTCGAAAAGCTTATCCTTGGGTATTGCGCCCTCGCTTCTGACGGGTACGGGCTTGCCGTCCGTGCAGAGCGCGGTTGAGGTAAGAGTGCGCATAGGGTTTATGCACTCGCTCTCCGCATATTTTTTTCCTCTCGGGCAGAGGTTACCCGAAAGAGAAAGTATCCTTTTATCCTCGCCAAGCTCTATTTTCATCGAGCATCCGCGAGGGCAGATTATACATGTGAGATCTCTTTGCATGACATTACCTCCTTAAGCTTCTTCGAGCGAGAAGGCGAGCTCCCGGGCGCCGTTCAGCATTTCGCCTGAGAGCTTGACGCACTCCATCTCTCCGGGTGCGAGCTTTTCCTTCTTCTTTTGGTATATGATATTATCGCCGGATCTTACGGTTATTTTCGCGTTTCTGTAAACGTTTCCGACTCTGAAGTATACGTTTACATCCTTGACTGCGGTGATCCTTTGCGGTACGGTGTAGCGGATCTTACCGTCTGCCTTAATGGCGATGTCGGTATTGGCCTCAAGAGAGCCGCAGACAAATTCTGCCGCGCTTTTACCCGCGATCTCTGCCTCCTCGGAGACGAAGTCAACGAGATCGTGAACGTGCAACACGTTTCCGCATGAGAATACGCCGGGGATCGCGGTCTGTCTGTCCTGATCGACCTCGGCTCCGCTTGTGATCGCGTTAAGCGAAAGACCTGCGCTTCTTGTAAGCTCGTTTTCGGGGATAAGACCAACCGAGAGCAAAAGTGTATCGCATTCGATATACTGCTCTGTGCCCTCGATCGCGCGACGGTTTTCGTCTACCCTTGAGATTGTTACGCCCTCAAGTCTTTCCTTACCGTGTATCTTTGTTACGGTGTGAGAGAGGAGAAGGGGGATATTAAAGTCGTTAAGGCACTGCTCGATATTTCTTATAAGTCCGCCTGAGTAGGGCATAAGCTCGCATACTGCGTGCACCCTTGCTCCCTCAAGCGTCATTCTTCTTGCCATGATAAGACCTATATCACCCGATCCGAGAATAACTACGTTTTTGCCGGGCATATATCCCATCATATTGACGAGCTTTTGCGCCATTCCCGCGCTGTATATTCCGGAGGGGCGCTCGCCGGGGATATTGAGAGCTCCGCGAGGACGCTCGCGGCATCCCATGGCAAGAATTATTGCCTCTGCCTTTATCTCGATTATTCCGTCCTTTGAGCTTGTTGCTCTGATTATCTTATCGGGTGTGATGTCGAGCACCATTGTATTGAGTCTGTACTCTATTCCGAGCTCGCGGACTCTTTTTTCGTATCTCCACGCGTATTCGGGACCTGAAAGCTCCTCGCCGAAGCGGTGGAGTCCGAAGCCGTTGTGTATGCACTGCTGGAGTATGCCGCCCAATGCAGAATCGCGCTCAAGTATAAGGATGTCGGTGACGCCGCTTTCATATGCCGCGATAGCCGCGCTCATTCCTGCGGGTCCGCCGCCTATTATTACTATTTTTCTCTGTTCCATATCACACCTCTTACTTCGTTTTGCCGACTACGATAGTTGAATTGCCGCCCGATTTGGTGACCCTTTCAAAGGGAACACCGCTCTCACGGGATATGAGCTCCATAACGTAGGTTCCGCAGAAGCCACCCTGACAGCGTCCCATTCCCGAGCGCGTTCTGCGCTTTACGGCATCGACCGTCAGAGCGGGGGGATTTGAGCGGATCGCATCGAGTATCTCGCCCTCGCTGACGGTTTCACAGCGGCAGATTATTCTACCGTATGAGCTGTCGCGGTTTATGATCTCATTCTTTTCTTCTATGCTTGCGTCGCGGAAGGCGTGCTTTGACTCTCTTATGGGATTGAAATCCGCTTTGGGAGTAAGCTCAAGTCCCATGTCCTTAAGCATATTGGCAACGTATTCGGCTATCGCGGGTGCACTTGAAAGTCCGGGAGATTCTATACCTGCTACGTTGATGAAATTCTTGACATTTGAGTTTATAATGAAGTCGCCGGTGCTTCCGACTGCGCGGAGTCCGCAGAATGAGGTGATAGACTTATTTATCGGGACTCTTACAGAGAGGTTTTCGCCTGCCTCCTTGATGACCTTATCAAGTCCGTGACGGGTTACCTGCTTATCGCTCTTGTCCTCTATGTCCTCGCTTGTGGGTCCGAGAAGGATGTTGCCGTCAACCGTTGGGGAGACGAGGATTCCTTTACCCATTTTGCTCGGTACGCGGAAGATAGTATGCTTTGCGATCTCTCCGCACTCACGGTCAAGAAGTATATACTCTCCGCGGCGCGCGTGGACACTGAACGAGTCGTCTCCGACCATTTTTGCGATCTCCTCGCTGAACAGACCTGCGGCGTTTATCACGTATTTTGCCTTAACTGTTTCATTATCCGATGAGATGCTGTATGCGTTGCCGTCAAAGGAGATGCTCTTGACAGGAAAATTAAGGCAGAGATCTGCTCCGTTGTCCATAGCGTTGCCTATCGCGGCGATTGTCAGCTCATAGGGGCAGATTATCGCTCCCGTAGGGGCGTAGAGCGCGCAGATGGCGTTATCCGAGATATTGGGCTCGAGAGCCTTAAGCTCCTCGCGCTCAACTATTCTGACGCCTTTAACGCCGTTTTTAATGCCTCTCTCGCAAAGCGCATTAAGAGAGACTCTGTCCTCATCGGAGAATCCGATAACGAGAGAGCCGTTTCTCTTATATTTTACTCCGAGCTCACGGGCAATATCCTCCATCATTTCGCTTCCGCGGACGTTGAGAAGTGCTTTGAGTGAGCCCTCCTTTGCGTCAAATCCCGCGTGGACAATGGCAGAGTTCGCGCGTGTTGCGCCCATTGCAACGTCGCTTTCTTTTTCAATTACACATACACTTAACTGATATGACGAGAGCTTTCTTGCGATCATTCCACCGACGACTCCGCCGCCGATTATCGCTAAGTCATAGATCTTTTTCAAGGCTATATTTCCTTTCTGCGTGATATAAATGAATTGTAAATTTTGATTTGTCGATGGGTTGCAACGGACAAACGTTAGCCTTCCCTTGTGAGGGAAGGTGGCTCGGCGAAGCCGAGACGGATGAGTAGAAGACTAACGATTTCAACCGTCTTTGCTCAGAAAGAAAGTCTTACGGTGTAAGGCATTGCTGCTCGCGCGTGTTTAACGGTAGACACGGTGAAGTGTTCTACTCATCCACCACTGCGTGGTCCCCCTTCCCCCCCAAGGGGAAGGCTCTCGTTTGCCCTCTGCAACTCCCCGATAAATCAAAATTTGAAGCATCGACTTCACAGCTGAAAATCAATCTATTTTAAGTCCTTCAAGCGACTTGATGCCGTATTTTTCCATCACTAAAGGAAGATCCTCGATGATATTCTTACAAGCCATAGGCTCAACGAGGTTAGCGGCTCCAACCTCAACAGCCGTCGCTCCCGCGAGCATCATTTCAATTACGTCCTCCGCGCTTGAAACGCCGCCCATTCCCACAACGGGGATATTGACCGCGTGCGCGACCTGATACACCATTCTCACCGCTACGGGGAAGATGGCAGGACCCGAAAATCCGCCCATTTTGTTGGCGATAACAGGCTTTCTTGTGCGCAGATCGATACGCATACCGAGAAGCGTATTTATAAGGCTTATCCCGTCAGCACCTGCGGCCTCGCAGGCCTTTGCGATGCTTACGATGTCGGTCACGTTTGGCGAGAGCTTGATGATGATCGGCTTTGTTGTAACCGCCTTGACCGCTCTTGTGACCTCTGCCGCGCCCTCGACCGTAGTACCGAACGCCATACCGCCTCCGTGTACGTTAGGACAGCTGATATTGACCTCGATCCAGCCGACCTGGTCGCATTTATCTATTTTCTCGCAGGTATAAACGTATTCGTCTACCGAAAATCCCGAAACGTTTGCCATTACGGGCTTATTGAAGCATTTTTTGAGCTTTACAAGCTCCTCCGAGATCACCTTATCAACGCCGGGGTTCTGAAGTCCGACCGCATTGATCATACCGTTAGGTGTCTCTGCGATTCTCGGCGTGGGATTTCCAAATCTGGGATCCTTTGTCGTTCCCTTAAATGAGAACGTGCCGAGCATATTTATATCGTACAGCTCTGCGAACTCATAACCGAATCCGAATGTGCCCGAGGCGGGGATAACGGGATTATCAAGCTCGATTCCGCAAAGATTCACACTCATTTTTCCCATAAGATCTCCTCCTTCTTCATAACCGGGCCTTCCTTGCAGATCCTCTTATATCCCGTGATGGTCTTGCAGGAGCAACCCATGCACGCGCCGAATCCGCATCCCATTCTCTCCTCAAAGCTGAACTGTCCCTCTGTCTTGGACGTGTTGTAGACAGCCTTGAGCATAGGCTCGGGACCGCAGGTGTAGAAGTAGCTGTAATCGGCATCCTTCATTACGTCGGTAACAAAGCCGCGAACTCCGCGTGAGCCGTCGACCGTGGTTACAATGACGTCGGCTCCCAATGCCTTGAACTCCTCCTCGTAAAAGACCTCGTCAGCCTTATTGAAGCCAAGCACGACAGATACGCTCTTGCCCTCACTGATAAGCTTCTTGCAAAGCATATACATGGGGGGAACGCCGACTCCGCCGCCAAGCAGCATCGGATTTTCACCCGAGAGGCTCGTGTCGTAGCCGTTTCCGAGTCCCGTGAGCACGTCAAGCGTCTCACCGACCTGCATTTTCGCCATTTGCTCGGTTCCCTTGCCGACGACCTTATAAATGAGCGTAAGCTCATCGCCAACACAGTCACAGACCGAGATGGGGCGGCGAAGGAAGAGTCCTTCAAGCTTGATGTTCACAAACTGACCGCAGTTTGTAACGTCGCTTGTGTCTCCGACAAGCACCATTCTGTATACGTTGCCCGTCAGCGCGACGTTTTCCTTTATTGTGAAAATTGATTGTTTCATTGTAATTCCTATCTTGTTTGAAAAATTGGGGTTTATAGGGGGCGAACGCAAGCCTTCCCCCTTGGGGTAGCGAAGCGGGATCGCCGTATTGAATGACAACACAGTGTGTTGTCAGAGCCGCGATGTGCCCGAGCCGGAGCGAG
>JAZUBI010000205.1:0-25161 GCA_045638385.1 Eubacteriales bacterium | reverse complement strand
CAGATGTGGGCGGCGCAGTATTTGCATCACACTCATCCCAACAATTTCTTGACCAGCGGCGGTCTTGGCACCATGGGCTACGGCTACGGAGCGGCTATCGGCGCATCTATCGCGCGCCCCGGTGTTCCTGTTGTTCACTTTACCGGAGACGGCTCATTCCACATGAATCTTAACGAGCTTTGTACTGCGGTATCGTATAACATTCCGGTTATTTCCGTTATCTTTAACAATTCGGTTCTCGGAATGGTGCATCAATGGCAGGATGCTTTTTACGGCAAGAGATTTTCATCGAGCGAGCCTAACAGAGTGACTAACTACAAGGCAGTTGCAGAGGGCTTTGGAGGAGTTGGATATCATTGCGAGACTCCTGCGGAGTTTGAAGCGGCAATGAAAGAGGCTTTGACGCTTAACCGTCCTGTTTGGATCGAATGTGTGGTTGACAAGGATGAAAAGGTATTTCCTATGATTCCGTCGGGCAAGACTGTTAACGATATCATTATGAAGTGAGGAGGATGTGAAAATGAAAAAACAGTGTATGGTCCTTCTCGTTGAAAATAATGCTGGTGTACTTGCAAGAGTTGCTTCGCTTTTCGTGCAGAGAGGCTTTAACATTCATTCCTTGACGGTTTCTCCGACACAGAATGAAAAGATCTCAAGAATAACCATTATGACAAGCGGTGACGAAAAGACCTTTGCTCAGATTATGAAGCAGACCGGCAAGCTTGTTGAAACCAAGCTCATCTTTTCGGTTGAGCCGACCTTTAGCCTTATTCACGAGATACTTCTTATCAAGTTTTCCGCGAAGGAAAACGGAAACGAGGATCTTGAGAGCCTTATATCGATATACGGCGTTAAGATCGTTGACAGAACGGGCGGCTGCATAGTTGCAGAGCTTACCGACACCCCTCAGAGAATTGACAGCTTTATTGAGGACACTCAAAAGTACGATGTTATCGAGCTGTGCAGATCGGGAGCTATTGCGATGGAGCGCGGCAACGTTACATACGATATTTGAGACCTTAGATAATTTGCGTCATACTGCGTTGTTCCTCGAAAGCGGCTCGACTTACGGAAGTAAGCCTTCGCCTTGCTTTCTCCGGTACGCCTTGTCTGACACAAATTCTCGTCGGTCTTGGTTTAATGAGACCTTAGATAATTTGCATCATACTGCGCTGTTCCTCGAAAACGGCTTGACGTAGGTAGCTACGCCTTCGCCTTGCTTTCTCCGGTACGCCTTGTCGGACACAAATTCTCGTCGGTCTTGGTTTAATGAGACCTTAGATAATTTGCATCATACTGCGCTGTTCCTCGAAAACGGCTTGACGTAGGTAACTACGCCTTCGCCTTGCTTTCTCCGGTACGCCTTGTCTGACACAAATTTTTGCTGGTCTGAATTTCGAGAAAAACAACAAACAAAATCTAAAGCAAACAAAAATTAAAAAGAATTTTATAAATCCAAAAGGAGATTAAAAAAATGATTAACAAGTATTACGACACAGATTGTAACCTTGCCCTTATAAAGGACAAAACTATCGCGGTTATCGGCTTCGGTAGCCAGGGTCACGCTCACTCCATGAACCTCGCTGAGAGTGGATGCAACGTTGTTGTAGGTCTTCGCAAGGGAAGCGGACACTGGGCTAAGGCTGCTGCTTTTGCAGAGAAGAACCCCAACTTCAAGGTTATGGAGGTTGAGGAAGCTGCAAAGGCTGCTGACATCGTTATGATGCTCGTTCCCGATGAGCTCGCTGCTGACATTTACAACAAGCAGATCGCTCCCAACATGAAGGACGGCGACGTTCTTATGTTCGCTCACGGATTTAACATTCACTTCCAGCTCATCGCTCCCCAGAAGGACATCGACGTTATCATGGTCGCTCCCAAGGGCCCCGGTCACACTGTAAGAAGCCAGTACCTTGAGGGTAAGGGTGTTCCTTCTCTCATCGCTGTACATCAGGATTACTCCGGCAGAGCTAAGGATTATGCTCTTGCTTACGCTTGCGGTATCGGCGCAGGTCGCGCAGGTATCCTTGAGACATCCTTCAGAGAAGAGACCGAGACCGACCTCTTCGGCGAGCAGGCTGTTCTTTGCGGTGGTGTTACCGAGCTTATGAAGGCAGGATTTGAGACTCTTGTTGACGCAGGCTACGAGCCTGAGATGGCTTACTTTGAGTGCATCCATGAGATGAAGCTCATCGTTGACCTTATCAACCAGGGTGGATTTGCAAAGATGAGATATTCTATCTCCAACACCGCTGAGTACGGTGACTACAGAACCGGTAAGAGACTTATCACCGATGCTACCCGCAAGGAGATGAAGGCTGTTCTTACCGAGATCCAGAACGGTACATTCGCTTCTGAGTTTATGCAGGAGTTCTCCGCAGGTCGCAAGGCTAAGTTCCTCGCTACTCGCCGCGTTGAGTCCGAGCATCAGCTTGAGAAGACCGGAGCTGAGCTTCGTCAGATGATGTCTTGGTTGAAAAAATAATACGACTTTAGATAATTTGCGTCATACTGCGTTGCTACTCGAAAACAGCATGACTTACTTAAGTAAGCCTTTGTCTTGCTTTCTTCGGTACGCCTTGTCTGATACAAATTCTCGTCGGTCTTAGTTTTATTAAGATCGAATACGGTATGAGCTTGGGGAACTTTTTGGAAAAAGGTTTCCCAAGCCCCTCGAAAATTTTACTGAAAAGGAGGAATAGACATGCTGTTAGCCGTAAACGTGGGAAACAAGGTGATTTCCTTTGCGGTTTTCGGTGAAGGAAGTGCCGAGCCCGCGGCTTGCTTTAAGGTGTCCGCGGACACACGTAAGACTGCGGATGAATACGCGGTATCCGTAAAACAGTTACTCGATTATTCGGGAATTGATATATCGGATATTGACGGCGCGATAATGGCAAGCGTTGTTCCTCAGCTTAACGAGGAGATCAAAAAGGTCATCCTCGCACTCACGGGCAAGACTCCCGTGACGGTCGGGCCCGGGGTAAAGACGGGCTTTGCTATAAAAATAGACGATCCCGCCTGCCTTGGCGCGGACATCGTTGCAAATTGCGCGGCGGCGGTCGCCGCGATGAAGGCAGAGGGAATAGATAGCCCCGCCATCATACTTGATATGGGAACGGTTACGACGCTCTTCGCGATAAACAAGAATCGGGAGGTCACGGGCGGCGCGATAATCCCCGGAATAGAAATGTCACTCGGCGCGCTTCACAGAGAAACGGCTCAGCTTCCCAACGTAGAATTGTTGGGAGCAATACGCGCGATAGGAAAAAACACGAGAGAGTCGCTTTGCTCGGGTGTAATACTCGGTCAGGCGGCGATGATTGACGGTCTTATTGACCGATTTGAAGAGGAACTGAGGTGCAAGAGCGGAGAGGCTACTCTTTTCGCAACGGGAGAAAAATCCAAGCCCTGTCTTGCATACAGCTCGCATAAATTCCGTTACGACGGAATGTTGACTCTCAAGGGACTCTTTGAGATATACACAAAAACCGTTGAATAATTGATTTTGATAATAACGCCTTTGCGATTATTATAAATTTTAAGCGCCGTACTCTTATTGAGACGACAGCAGAGGGCGAAAATCCCTCAAGGAGAATTTAATATGAGAACTTCATCAAAGAAGAAAACCTTAAGACTTGTTGAGCTTGCTTTGCTCGTGGCACTCGTTGTTGCTTTGCAAATGGTGAGCGCGATGATTCCTCCGATCGGTGGAATGGTTTCGATCACGCTTACGCTTATACCGGTTGTTGTCGGCGGAGTTTTACTCGGTAAAAAGTCCGGTGCGATACTCGGCTTTGCTTTCGGTGCAATCGTGCTTATAAACTGTATGATAGCGCTTGATCCCGGCGGAAATATTCTTTGGAATGCAAATCCCGTATTCACCGCCATAATTTGTTTTGCAAAGGGAATTGCGGCAGGATTTTTTCCTGCGTGGTTCTATGAGCTTATAAATGGCAAGGGCGAGTATCAGAGCGAGGGCAGAAGATTTGCCGCTACCGTGGTGGCTGCGCTGAGTGCCCCGATAATCAATACCGGTCTCTTTGTTTGCGGAATGCTTCTTTTGTTTAAGGATATTCTGTACACTTGGGCAGGCGGTACTAACATGATGGTTTACATTCTTGTAGGTCTTGCCGGAATCAACTTTACTGTTGAGTTCCTGATAAACACTATTCTTTCTCCCGCTATCGTAAGAATAACATCCGTGGTTGGAAGAAGGCTGAGATAACCACGCTTCAACTAAAAATGAACTAAATTTCCCACCTATCCTTTCTTTTGTTTAAGGATCTTGAAAGGGGATGGGTGTGGCGAATGGAAAAGCTTTTCCGTTCCCATAAATAAAAAGGAGAACCAATTATGAGATCAGATAATGTAACAAAGGGCGCGGAGAGAGCGCCGAACAGAAGCTTGTTTTTTGCTATGGGTTATACCAAGGAGGAGCTTGAGAGACCTCTTATCGGTGTGGTCAGCGCGCACAGTGAGATAGTTCCCGGACACGCGCATCTTGACAAAATCGCGGATGCGGTCAAGGCGGGAATCAGAATGGCGGGCGGTACTCCCGTGCTTATTCCTTCTATCGGAGTTTGCGACGGAATTGCTATGGGACACATCGGAATGAAGTATTCTCTCGCAAGCCGCGAGCTTATTGCGGACAGCGTTGAGACTATGACGATGGCTCATCAGCTTGACGGACTTGTTCTTGTTCCCAACTGTGACAAGATCGTTCCCGGTATGGTAATGGCGGCGGTAAGAATGAATATTCCTGCGGTCGTTTGCTCGGGCGGTCCTATGCTTGCGGGTACTTACGACGGCGAGGAGGTAAGCTTGTCGAAGCTATTTGAGGCAGTTGGCGCATTCAAGGCGGGTCTTATTGATGAGGATAAGCTTTGCGAGTGCGAGACAGGCGCTTGCCCCGGATGCGGCTCTTGCGCGGGAATGTATACTGCTAACTCGATGAACTGCCTTTGCGAGTCTTTGGGTATTGCGCTTCCCGGAAACGGTACTATCCCTGCTGTAAGCAACAAGAGAATCATGCTTGCAAAGCATGCGGGTATGGCTATTATGGAGATGGTTGAAAAGAATATCACCGCGCGTGACATTATAAACGAAAGATCGATCAAGAATGCGCTTGCTTGCGATATGGCACTCGGATGCTCCTCCAACAGCGTGCTTCACCTTTTGGCTATCGCCAACGAGGCAGGTGTGCCGCTTGATCTGAACCTATTTAATGAAATGAGCGCGAAGGTGCCTAACCTTTGCCACCTTGCTCCCGCAGGATCAACTCATATGCAGGATCTTGATGCGGCGGGCGGTATTCCTGCGGTTCAGGCGGAGCTTATCAAGAAGGGACATCTTGATACAGAGGCTATGACAGTTACCGGTAAGACCGTTGGCGAAAACGTAAAGGGCGCGTTTATCAAGTCGACAAAGGCTATCCGTCCTATCGATGATCCGTACAGCGCGACGGGCGGTATTCAGATCCTTTGGGGTAACATTGCACAGAAGGGCTGTGTTGTTAAGCGCAGCGCGGTTGCTCCCGAAATGCTTTGCCATTCGGGTCCTGCCAGAGTCTTTAACTCCGAGGATGAGGCTATTGCGGCTATTTACTCCGGAAAGATAGTTGACGGCGACGTTGTCGTTATCAGATATGAAGGACCTAAGGGCGGTCCCGGAATGAGAGAGATGCTCAATCCCACATCTGCTCTTGCGGGCATGAAGCTTGACAAGACGGTTGCCCTTATTACTGACGGACGTTTCTCCGGTGCATCGAGAGGCGCGTCTATCGGACACGTTTCTCCCGAGGCGGCTGACGGCGGAAACATTGCTCTTATCGAAGAGGGCGATATTATCGCTATCGATATTCCGAATGCCTCTATCAACGTACAGGTGAGCGATGACGTGCTCGCACAGAGACGCGAAAAGCTTACACCCCGTGAGCCTAACGTGAAATCGGGCTGGCTTGCGCGCTATGCAAGACTTGTAAGCGGCGCGGACCAGGGCGCAGTAATGAAATAACGTTCGGCTTTGCCGGGCGTGATATGTCGGCATGAGCCGACGTGATATGCTTTCGCAGAGCGAAAGCGTGAATGTCAGAAAGGTTTTTATGGTAATGAACGCAAGTAAGTATACAAGACAGTATTTTCCCGCTCCGATAACGGAGCCCGAATGGATAAAAAGAGATCACATTGAGAAGGCGCCTATTTGGTGTTCGGTAGACCTTCGCGACGGAAATCAGTCGCTTATGATCCCTATGAGTCTTGAGGAAAAGCTCGAATTTTTCAAGCTTTTGGTCAAGATAGGATTTAAGGAGATCGAGATCGGATTCCCTGCGGCAAGCGAGACCGAATACACCTTTTTGCGCACGTTGATCGAGGAAAATCTTATCCCCGACGACGTGACGGTCCAGGTTCTTACACAGTCGAGAGAGCATATCATACGCAAGACCTTTGAGAGCCTTAAGGGCGTTAAGAACGCAGTAGTTCACCTTTACAACTCCACCTCTGTGGCACAGAGAGAGCAGGTGTTCAAGAAATCCAAGCAGGAGATCATTGATATTGCGGTTGAGGGCGCTAAGCTCTTTAATAAGATAAGCGAGGAGATGGGAGTGAATTACCGCTACGAGTATTCCCCCGAATCCTTTACGGGAACAGAGCCCGAATTTGCGCTTGAAATTTGCAATGCGGTGCTTGATATATGGAAGCCCACACCTGACAGAAAGGCTATAATCAATCTTCCCGTCACCGTTGAGGTATCGATGCCTCACGTTTATGCAAATCAGGTCGAGTACATGCACAAGAATCTGAAATACCGCGACAGCGTACAGATCTCGCTCCATCCCCACAACGACCGCGGATGCGCCGTTGCCGACACCGAAATGGGACTTCTGGCAGGCGGAGACAGAGTTGAGGGTACACTTTTCGGCAACGGAGAGAGAACCGGTAACACCGATATTATTACCGTTGCGATGAATATGTTTGCGCAGGGAATAGATCCCGGACTCGATTTCTCGAATATGCCCGAGATCAGCGAGCTTTACGAGAGAGTGACCAGAATGCAGGTCTATGACAGAACGCCTTACGCAGGTAAGCTCGTTTTCGCGGCATTCTCCGGATCTCATCAGGATGCTATTGCAAAGGGCATGAAGTGGCGCGAGGAGCACACCTGCCGCTACTGGACAGTGCCTTATCTTCCCATCGATCCCAAGGACGTTGGAAGAGAATACGAGACCGACGTTATCAGAATCAACTCGCAGTCGGGTAAGGGAGGTATCGGATATTTGCTTGAGCATCAGTTCGGTTATCTGCTTCCCAAGAAGATGCGCGAGCACGTTGGATACACGGTGAAGAACGTTTCCGACCACGCTCACAAGGAGCTTTCGGGAGACGAGGTGCTTGAGATCTTTACCCGTGAGTACGTTAATATCGATGCGCCTCTCTCGGTTCGTGACTGCCACTTCGTTCGCAAGGGCGAGCAGATCAAGGCTATGATGACGGTTGTATATAACGGCGAGGAAATGGATATAGCGGCTGAGGGTAACGGACGCCTTGATGCGGTAAGCAACGCATTTAAGCGTCACCTTGGATTCGAGTATTCGGGTCTTACCTATCACGAGCATGCGCTTGAAAGCGGCTCTACATCTCGCGCTGTAACCTACGTCAGCATTACCGATGAGAAGGGCAAGCAGTATTGGGGCGCAGGTGTTGACGAGGATATTATTGCGTCCTCGGTTCACGCTCTCGTTTCTGCGATAAACAAGAAAATTATTTAAATAAAACAATCATTTTTTCTCCCCCTTATTCCGCTCTAAAGGGTTTTGAAGGTGGTGGGGGTTTGGGGGGGGGGGGAACTTTTTGCCTTTGGGAAAAGTTCCCTCCTCCCCCAAAAGAAAGTAGAGGTAATCTAATGGCAATGACGATGACACAGAAGATTCTTGCGGCGCATGCCGGTCTTGAATCTGTTAAGGCAGGGCAGCTTATCATGGCCAAGCTCGATTTGGTGCTTGGAAACGATATTACGTCGCCCGTTGCGATCAACGAATTCAACAAGAGTGGATTCCGGGGCGTTTTTGACAAGAACAAGGTCGCTCTTGTAATGGACCACTTTGTACCTAACAAGGACATCAAGGCCGCTCAGCAGTGCAAGCAGTGCAGAGTATTTGCAAAGGCTTTTGACATAAAGAATTATTTTGACGTGGGAGACATGGGTATCGAGCACGCGCTTCTTCCCGAAAAGGGACTTGTTGCTCCCGGTGACTGCGTTATAGGCGCAGACTCTCACACCTGCACATACGGTGCGCTTGGAGCGTTCTCTACGGGTGTAGGAAGCACCGATATGGCTGCCGGAATGGCTACCGGAAAGGCTTGGTTCAAGGTTCCTTCCGCCATTAAGTTTAATCTTAAGGGAGCTCTTAAGCCCCACGTTTCGGGTAAGGACGTTATTTTGCACATAATCGGTATGATAGGCGTTGACGGCGCTCTTTATCGCTCGATGGAATTCTCGGGCGAGGGACTCAAGTCTCTTTCTATCGACGACCGCCTCTGCATGGCTAACATGGCTATCGAGGCAGGCGCGAAGAACGGTATTTTTGAGGTTGACGAGATAACTCTTGCTTACGTTGGCGAGAGAGTCGCAAGAGAGTACACCGTTTACTCGGCTGATGCTGATGCGGAGTACGACGAGGTATACGATATTGATCTTTCTACTATCGAATCTACTGTTGCTTGTCCTCATCTTCCCGAAAACACAAGGCTTGCATGCGAGCTTTCGGATATTGTTCCCGACCAGGTCGTTATCGGCTCATGCACGAACGGACGAATCTCCGACATGGAGGCTGCCGCAAAGTATCTTGCCGGCAAGCACGTTGCGCGCGGCGTTCGTTGCATAATCATCCCCGCAACACAGTCGATATACAAGGAGTGCATCAAGCGCGGATATATTGAGACATTTATTGACGCGGGATGCGTTGTTTCAACTCCTACCTGCGGTCCTTGCCTTGGCGGATATATGGGTATTCTTGCCGAGAATGAGATCGCTGTGGCAACTACCAACCGTAATTTCGTAGGCAGAATGGGACATATCACATCTAAGATATATCTTGCTTCTCCCGAGGTTGCGGCGGCAACTGCGGTGGCGGGTCATATAGTTGATCCTTCCGAAATCTGATAAGGAGGAAACGGTAATGAAAGCAAACGGATACGTACACAAGTATGGAGATAACGTTGATACCGACGTTATTATTCCTGCAAGATACCTCAATACTGCAGATCACAAGGAGCTTGCTTCTCACTGCATGGAGGATATAGACAAGGACTTTGTAAAGAAGGTAAAGGAAGGCGACATCATGGTTGGCGGCGCGAACTTTGGCTGCGGATCCTCCCGTGAGCATGCGCCTATCGCGATAAAGAAATCCGGTATTTCATGCGTGATTGCCGCTACCTTTGCGCGTATATTCTACAGAAATGCCATCAATATAGGACTTGCTATACTCGAGTGCCCCGAGGCGAGCGAGAAGATAAGCGCGGGTGACGAGGTTTCCATTGATTTTGACACCGGTGTTATCACTAACGTGACAAAGGGCGAGACCTACAAGGCAGAGCCTTTCCCGGAATTTATAAAGGATATAATCAATTCCGACGGCTTGCTTAACTCGCTTAAGAAGGCGTAAATTTCGAGGAAATCCTACTTTAATCAGGAGCGGTTATTATGAACAAGAATATTACTTTACTTAAGGGCGACGGAATAGGCCCCGAGATCGTTAATCAGGCGGTCAAGGTGCTTGACTCCGTTGCAAAAAAATACGGACACACCTTTAATTACACCGAGGTCGATATTGGCGGATGCTCGATCGACAAGTTCGGAGTTCCGATCACTGATGAAGGTATGGCAAGGTGCAAAAATGCTGATGCTGTGCTTTTAGGAGCGGTCGGCGGCCCGAAGTGGGACAGCGTTGACCCCTCTATAAGACCCGAAAAGGCTCTTTTGGCGGTCAGACGCGAGCTTGGACTCTTTGCAAACCTTCGTCCTACAAGACTTTTCCCTCAGCTTGCGGATTCTTCTCCGCTAAAGCAGAGCATTGTCGGAAACGGTATTGATCTTATGATCGTTCGTGAGCTGACGGGCGGCATTTACTTTGGTAAGAGATACACAGAGGTCGTTGACGGAGAAAAGGTTGCGACAGACTACATGACCTACTCCGAGCACGAGATAGAGCGCATCGGTCGCGTTGCCTTTGAGGCGGCGCTCAAGCGCGGAAAGAAGCTTGCGAGCGTTGATAAGGCCAACGTGCTTGATTCGTCAAGACTCTGGAGAGCTACCATGCACCGTCTTGCAGAGGAGTACAAGGACGTTGAATACAGCGATATTCTCGTTGACAACACCGCGATGCAGCTTATCAAGAATCCCACACAGTTCGACGTTATCGTGACAGAGAACATGTTTGGTGATATTCTGTCTGACGAGGCGAGCATGCTGACCGGATCTATCGGAATGATGCCCTCTGCTTCGCTCTCATCCGGCACTCTCGGTATGTACGAGCCTATTCACGGATCTGCTCCCGATATTGCGGGAATGGATATTGCAAACCCCATCGGAACAGTTATGAGCGCGGCTATGATGCTCCGCTATTCATTCGATATGATGGATGAGGCTGATGCGATTGAGGCGGCTGTAAATAAGGCTCTTGACGACGGATACCGCACTCCCGATATATATAAGGAAGGCTTTAAGAAGGTCGGATGCGCTGAAATGGGAGATATTCTCGCTTCTAATATTTGATTCTAATTTTATTCTTATAAAAAGAAGGTACAAAACAATGCTTAATATCAAATACGAGCTTGTAACAGAAAAAAAGGCAAAGCCCGATTGGGATAACCTTGGCTTTGGAAAATATTTTACCGATCACATGTTCATTATGGACTATGACAAGGGTCAGGGATGGCACGACGCGAGAATCGTTCCGTATCAGAACCTTTCTCTTGATCCTGCATGTATGGTATTCCACTACGCGCAGGAGATGTTTGAGGGACTTAAGGCTTACAGAACTCCCGATGGATCTGTTCAGCTTTTCCGCCCCGATCAGAACATTGACAGAATGAATCGCACAAATGAGCGTCTTTGCATTCCTCAGCTTGAAAAGGAGGACGTTCTTGACGCGCTTCGCGCATTCGTTAAGGTTGAGGAGGACTGGGTTCCCGTAAAGGACGGCACATCTCTCTATCTTCGTCCCTTTATTATAGCTACCGACGTTCAGCTCGGAGTTCATCCTTCAAAGAGCTACAAATTTATGATAATTGCATGTCCCGTTGGCGCGTACTACGCTGAGGGAATCAAGCCTGTTAAGATCTTTGTTGAGCGCGAGTACGTTCGCGCTGTAAAGGGCGGTACGGGATTTGCTAAGGTTGGCGGTAACTATGCTTGCTCTCTTATCGGTCAGGAGAAGGCAGAGAAGATGGGTTATTCTCAGGTTCTTTGGCTTGACGGTATCGAGCACAAGTATATCGACGAGGTTGGCGCGATGAACGTATTTTTCGTGCTTGACGGAACTGTTGTTACTCCCGCGCTTGAGGAGGGAAATATCCTGCCCGGCGTTACGAGAAGATCGAGCATTCAGCTCCTTCGCGACATGGGCTACACCGTTGAGGAGAGAAAGCTCTCTCTTGCTGAGGTCGAGGAGGCTTATGCCAACGGCAAGCTTGACGAGGCGTTCGGTACGGGTACGGCTGCGGTCGTTTCTCCTATGGGACTTCTTGATACGGGTGACCAAAAGATGGTTATCAACAACAATGAGATCGGTCCTGTTGCACAGAAGCTTTACGATACTCTTACCGGTATCCAGTGGGGCAAGGTAGAGGATAAGTTCGGTTGGACTGTTAAGGTTTGATAAGGTTAATAAAGGACTTCGGATGCCGCGGGTGTCCGAAGTTTTTTTGATGTGTGATCTTGATGAGCTCAAATTTTGATTTGTCGGGGAGTTAACAATCCCTCAGTCGCGCCTTATGCGCGACAGCTCCCTTTACACAAGGGAGCTGTGTTGGTAGACGTTTGTACGCTTTATAGCCGTGAAATTCTTTTAAATTTAAAGAAAACTTTACCATAGCCACGTTCTCCACCTTTAAGGTGTAGCTCCCTTGTGTAAAGGGAGCTGGCTCGCGTATGCGAGACTGAGGGATTGTTCCACACACCGATAAACATCAATTTATATATTAACCATAAACAAAAAAGACTTCAGTTCAACTTTGGGTTGGCTGAAGTTTTTTGTTTATGTCAATCACGTACCGAGTGGATATTTTTGCTTTTCTCTTGTTTTTATGCAAAAAATGTGAATAATATTCATTTTTGTGCATATTGTTGAAAAGTTTGATGCGCGTTTTGAAAACATTGTAGTAATAGGCATTGACAAAATACGTGTTTCGGTGTATAATGTATGCATAAAAGCAATGAAGTGTGCATAAACTTGAAAAATTATGCATAAAACGAATGAAAAATGAATAAAAACACAAAATTGTGTATGGAGGACAAACAAAATGGATAAGAGCAAAATAAAAAAGGTAGTGCTTGCGTACTCGGGCGGACTTGATACTTCTATCATCATTCCGTGGCTCAAGGAAAACTACAACAACTGTGAGGTAGTGGCAGTAAGCGGAAACGTTGGTCAGGCTGACGAGCTTGAGGGTCTTGAGGAGAAGGCTCTTAAGACCGGTGCGTCAAAGCTTTACGTTCTTGACCTCACCGAGGAATACGTTGATGAATATATCATCCCCTGCATGAAGGCAGGCGCTATATACGAGGAATACCTCCTCGGAACAAGCCACGCTCGTCCCGTTATCGCAAAGGGTCTTGCGGAGATCGCGCTTAAGGAGAACGCAGACGCTATCTGCCACGGTTGCACCGGTAAGGGTAACGACCAGGTTCGCTTTGAGCTTACCTTGAAGCATTTTTGCCCCGATATGCCCATCATCGCTCCTTGGCGTGAGTGGGATATAAAGTCCCGTGACGAGGAGATCGACTATGCAGAGGCACACAACGTTCCTCTTAAGATAAACCGCGAGACAAACTACTCCAAGGATAAGAACCTCTGGCACCTTTCCCACGAGGGTCTTGCTCTTGAGGATACAGGAAACGAGCCTATGTACGAAAAGCCCGGATTCCTTGAGATGGGCGTTTCTCCCATTCAGGCTCCCGATGCTCCTACATACGTTGAGCTTGAATTCGTAAAGGGTGTTCCGGTTGCTATCAACGGCGAGAAGAAGAGCGCGAAGAACATTATTCTCGATCTTAACAAGCTTGGAGGAGAGAACGGTATCGGTCTTCTTGATATTGTTGAGAACCGCCTTGTCGGCATGAAGTGTCGCGGCGTTTACGAGACTCCCGGCGGAACTATTCTTTACAAGGCGCACAGCGTTCTTGAGAGCATCTGCCTTGACAAGATGACTCTTCACGAGAAGCAGAAGCTCGCTATTACCTACGCAGAGCTCGTTTACAACGGTCAGTGGTTCACACCTCTTCGTGAGGCTCTTGCCGCTTTCGTTGATAAGACCCAGGAGAAGGTTACCGGTAAGGTTCGCCTTAAGCTCTACAAGGGTAACATGATCAACGCGGGTGTTTGGAGTGATTACTCACTTTACTCCGAGGAGATCGCAACCTTCGGTGAGTCTGACTACGATCAGAAGGATAGTGCAGGATTTATCAACCTTTACGGTCTGCCGATTAAGGTTCAGGCGATGGTTGACGCTAAAAATAAAAAGTAATTTTTCAACGGATTGCAGGGAAATTTCAAAAATTTCCCTGCATCAGCCAAATATTTTGGGGTAGTTTGACTATCCCATATTATGATTTTTAAAGGAAACTCGGTTTTTGATTATGGGTAAATTATGGGCAGGCAGAAATGCGGGGGCGACAAGTGCGCTGGCGGACGATTTTAACTCGTCCATCCGCTTTGACTCGAAGATGTATAAGCAGGATATTTTGGGATCGGTGGCGCACGCCAAGATGCTCTCAAAGCAGGGTATTATTGATGCGGGCGACGCGGAAACGATAATTGACGGCTTGCTTTCTATTCTTGAGGATATTGAATCCGGAAGGCTTCAGTTTGATATGAGCTGTGAGGATATTCACATGTTTGTTGAGGCTGAGCTTACAAAGAGAATAGGAGATGCCGGCAAGAGACTGCACACTGCAAGAAGCAGAAACGATCAGGTGGCGCTTGATATAAGAATGTATCTTCGTGACGAGAGCGCGAAGGTGAAGGAGCTGCTTTTGGCTCTTATCGGTGTGATAACCGACAAGGCTGAAGAGGGATGCGATGCCATCGTTCCGGGCTACACTCATTTGCAGAGGGCGCAGCCTATAAGCTTCGGTCATCACCTTATGGCTTACGCGCAGATGTTTCTTCGCGACCTGACGAGAGTTGAGGATGCGGTTAAGAGAATGAATCTTTCTCCCATCGGATCCTGCGCGCTTGCGGGTACGACCTACGCCACAGACCGCAGATACGAGGCTGAGCTTCTGGGCTTTGACGGAATTACCGCGAACAGCATTGACGGTGTTTCGGACAGAGATTTCTGCGTTGAGCTTATGAGCGCGTTTGCGCTTATTATGATGCATCTCTCACGTTTCTCCGAGGAGATAATTCTTTGGTCGAGCTGGGAGTTCAAGTTCGTTGAGCTTGACGATGCTTATACCACCGGATCCTCGATAATGCCGCAAAAGAAGAACAGCGATATGGCTGAGCTCGTTCGCGGAAAGACCGGTCGTGTTTACGGCGATCTTATGGCGCTGCTTACTACTCTCAAGGGTCTTCCGCTTGCATACAACAAGGATATGCAGGAGGACAAGGAGGTAATGTTTGATTCTCTTGAAACGGTCATTATGTGTCTTGAGATATTTGCTCCTATGCTTGCTACGATGAGGCTCAAAAAGGAGAACATGTACCGCGCGGCACAAGAGGGATTTATCAATGCTACCGACCTTGCGGATTACCTTACAAAGAAGGGAATGCCTTTCCGCTCTGCGTACAAGATAACCGGAGAGATCGTTGGTGAGTGCATTGCTAAGGGCAAGGTTCTTGATGCGCTGACGCTTGAGGAATACAAGGCGCACAGTGATATTTTTGAAAACGACTTATATGAGGACATTTCGCTTGAGTCTTGCGTTGCAAAGCGCATAAGCGAGGGCGGCGCAGGGTTTGAATCTGTTAAAAAGCAGATAGAGGCTGTAAGGAAGCAGTTGGAATTATTATGAAAAAGAAGATTTTTATAGACGGACGCGCAGGTACTACCGGCTTGCGTATATATGAGAGACTTGAAAAGAGAGACGATATTGAGCTTATCATTCTTTCGGACGACGAGAGAAAGGATACTGCCGCCAGAAAGAGAGCTTTGAATGAGGCTGACGTTGCTTTTCTGTGCTTGCCCGACGATGCGGCGAGAGAATCGGTTTCTCTTATTGAAAACGACAAGACGGTCGTTATTGATACATCGACGGCTCACAGAACGCTTGAGGGATGGACGTACGGCTTTCCCGAATTGTCCGACGCTATCGAAGAAAAGCTTGCGGATTCAAAGCGCATTGCCGTTCCCGGATGTCATGCAAGCGGATTTATCGCGCTTGTCTATCCTTTGATCGAAAAGGGTATAATTTCCAAGGATTCGCTCCTTACATGTCACTCGATCACGGGATACAGCGGCGGCGGAAAGAAGATGATCGCCGAATATGACGATCCCGACAGAAGTCCTTTATTTGATGCTCCGAGACAGTACGCCCTTGGTCAGACGCACAAGCATCTCAAGGAGATGAAGGCAATAACCGGGCTTCAAAACGAGCCGATATTTTGCCCGATCGTTTCGGATTTTTACAGCGGAATGACGGTAACTGTTCCGATATTTAAGAGCCAGCTTAATGACGGGTATTCGGTTGAGGATATAAAAAAGCTTTACGCGGAGAGATATTCGAGCGAGCTTGTTTCCTTTGTTGAATGCGCGGATGAGTCGGGACTTATCTCGGGTGCAAAGCTTTCGGGTCTTGACTCGATGAAGATAAGCGTTGCGGGTAATGACGAGAGGATATTGCTCATCGCAATGTACGACAACCTTGGCAAGGGTGCATCGGGCGCGGCGGTTGAGTGTCTTAACTACGTTCTCGGAGTTGAAAAGACAACGGGACTTGAAATTTAAACGAACATAAACACACAGCATACATAAAAACGGTGAAAGATATGATAACTGAAATTAACGGCGGCGTTTGTGCCGCAAAGGGATTTAAGGCTAACGGAGTACACTGCGGTGTGCGCAAAAACAAGACAAAGAGAGACATTGCGCTTATCTATTCCGAAAAGGAATGTGCGGCGGCTGCGGTTTACACGCAGAATCTTGTTAAGGGTGCGCCTCTGCTTGTTACAAAATCCAATATTGCAAACGGTGTGGCTCGTGCGATCATCTGCAACAGCGGAAATGCAAACACCTGCAATGCAAACGGAATTGAGATCGCGGCAGAGACCTGCCGTGCGCTCGGTGAGGCTCTTTCGATAGATCCCTCCGACGTTGTAGTTGCTTCTACGGGTGTTATCGGTCAGCCTCTTAATATCGAGCCCATAAAGAACGGTATTCCCATGCTTATAGAGGGTCTTGGCGATCACAGTGATCTTGCCGCAGAGGGAATCATGACCACCGACACCAAGAAAAAGGAGATCGCGGTTGAGTTTACCATTGGCGGCAAGGTCTGCAGAATGGGCGGTATTGCAAAGGGAAGCGGTATGATCCATCCCAACATGGCGACGATGCTTGTTTTCATTACTACCGACTGCGCAATAAGCTTACAGATGCTTCAGGCAGCTCTTTCAGCGGATATAAAGACATCGTTCAACATGATCAGCGTTGACGGTGACACATCGACAAACGATATGGTTGCTGTTCTTGCAAACGGACTTGCGGGCAATAGCGAGATTACTGATTATAATTCCGATTATACAGAATTCTGCGCCGCATTACACAAGGTTACATCCTATCTCTGCCGTTGCATTGCGGCTGACGGAGAGGGCGCATCCAAGCTTCTTGAATGCACTGTTTCGGGCGCTGTTGACACGAAAAACGCGGCTATCGCCGCAAAGAGCGTTATCTGCTCCTCGCTTTTCAAGGCGGCTATGTTCGGCGCTGATGCAAACTGGGGTCGCGCGCTTTGCGCTATCGGATACAGCGGTGCTGACATTGATATAAATCAGGTCGACATCGTCTTTAAGTCTCAAAAGGGTGAGATCACCGTTTGCCACGAGGGCGCGGGTGTTGATTTCTCCGAGGAAAAGGCTAAGGAGATATTGCTTGAGAATGAGATACAGATAATCGTATCTGTCGGAAACGGCTCGGGTGAGGCAACTGCCTGGGGATGTGATCTTACATACGATTACGTTAAGATCAACGGAGATTACAGAACTTGATGCGTTGCAGCAAGCGGAAAGAGGTAAATTTATGAATCTTACACATGCACAAAGAGCGGACGTGCTTATTGAGGCACTTCCTTACATACAGAAATACAACAACAAGATACTCGTTGTGAAGTACGGCGGAAACGCTATGATCAACGATGATCTTAAAGAGGCGGTAATGGGAGATCTCGTGCTGCTCTCCTTGGTTGGAGTTAAGGTCGTATTGGTTCACGGCGGCGGCCCCGAGATCACAGATATGCTTTCAGCCGTTGGCAAAAAGAGCGAATTTATAGACGGTCTCCGCGTTACCGACAAGGAAACCGTTGACATCGTTCAGATGGTCCTTGCGGGCAAGATAAATAAGAATCTTGTAAATCTTTTGCAGATCAAGGGTGCAAAGGCTATGGGTCTTTCGGGTATCGACGGACATATGATCGAGGCTGAAAAGCTTGACGACGTTCACGGATACGTGGGTGAGATCACAAACGTTGATATTACACCTATAATGGACTGCATTGACAAGGGTTATATTCCTGTCATTTCGACTGTCGCATACGACAATGACGGCAACGTTTACAATATAAACGCCGACACTGCGGCGGCTCGAATTGCGGGTGCGCTTAAGGCAGAGGCTCTCATTTCGATGACCGACATTGACGGAATCCTTCGCGACAAAAACGATCCTTCCACTCTTATTTCTACCGTATATGCGAGTGATGCGCCTCAGCTTATGCGCGAGGGTGTTATCAGCGGCGGCATGATACCCAAGGTAAACTGCTGTATTGAGGCTATACGCAGAGGAGTTAAGAAGGTATTTATAATCGACGGACGTATTCCTCATTCTATTCTCATTGAGACCTTGACCGATGCGGGCATAGGTACGATGTTTGTTAGCGGTGACAAGATATGAATATAAAGGAAATTGATAAAAAATACGTAGCCAACACCTATGCGCGCTTTCCTCTGACCTTGGTCAAGGGAAAGGGAAGTCTCGTTTACGACGACTGTGGCAAGGAGTACATTGATCTCGGTACGGGTATCGCGGTCAACACCTTTGGCGTTGCGGACGGTGAATGGATAGAGGCTGTAACGGCACAGCTTTCCACTCTTCAGCACACCTCAAATCTCTTTTACAGCGAGCCCTGCGCGCGCTTGGCCGAGATGATGTGCGAGAAAACAGGAATGAAAAAGGTCTTTTTCTCAAACTCGGGAGCCGAGGCTAACGAGTGCGCCATCAAGGCGGCGAGAAAATGGGGAGAGATAAACAAGGGCGCTGAATACACTACGATCATTACTCTTACCGACAGCTTCCACGGACGCACGCTTGCTACTCTTGCGGCAACCGGTCAGGACGTTTTCCACAAGGATTTTCTTCCGATGCCCGAGGGATTTGTTTATGCGACCGCGAATGACATTGAGAGCGTTAAGGCACTTGCGGATCAAAACAAGTGCTGTGCTGTAATGTTTGAGTGCGTTCAGGGTGAGGGCGGAGTTAAGCCGCTTGATCCCGAATTTGTAAAGGGCATTGAGGCACTTGCAAGGGAGAAGGATCTTCTTATCGTTTGCGACGAGGTACAGACCGGAAACGGACGAACCGGAGAGCTTTATGCCTACATGAACTACGGAATTACCCCCGATATTTTCTCTACTGCAAAGGGTCTTGGCGGCGGCTTGCCGATAGGTGCTACCGCGCTTGGAGAAAAGGTTGAATTTGTGCTCGGAGCATCCATGCACGGCTCTACCTTTGGAGGAAATCCCGTTTCCTGTGCAGGAGCGCTGAGCGTTCTTTCGCGTATAGACGGTGATTTGCTTGCCTCTGTCAGAGCCAAGAGCGAGTATATCTTCTCATCGCTCTGCAGTGCGAAGGGAGTCAAGAGTGTCAGCGGTTTGGGTCTAATGATAGGAATCGAGACCGAAAGAGATGCCGGTGAGGTCATTGCCGAGTGCCGCGAGCAAGGTGTTCTTGTGATAAAGGCTAAAAACAAGGTAAGACTTTTACCTGCGCTTAATATTGAAACAGAATTGCTTGAAAAGGCGATAGGCGTTCTTAAGGACGTTATTGCAAAAGAGCAGAACGGAGATAATTAAATGAAACATTTACTTAAGCTTTCGGATTGGTCCGAAAAAGAGATAATTGAGACGCTCAATCTTGCGGATCAGCTCAAGTTTGAAAAGAAAAACGGCATTGAGCATCCTCATCTTAAGGGCAAGACTCTTGGAATGATCTTTGAAAAGTCGTCTACCCGTACGCGCGTTTCCTTTGAGGTGGGCATACACGATCTCGGAGGCGCGGCTCTTTTCCTTTCCTCCCGTGACCTGCAGATAGGACGCGGTGAGCCTGTTGAGGACACGGCGCGCGTTCTTTCGCGTTATCTTGACGGTATCATGATCCGTACCTTTGCTCAGGCTGAGGTTGAGGAGCTTGCCAACATGGGAAGCATTCCGATCATAAACGGACTTACCGACTACTGCCATCCTTGCCAGGTGCTTGCCGATCTTATGACTATCCGTGAGCACAAGGGTATGCTTAAGGGGCTCAAGCTTTGCTATATCGGTGACGGAAACAACATGGCGAACTCGCTTATCGTTGGCGGTATCAAGGTTGGTATGAGTGTGGCTATTGCTACTCCTGCAGGCTACAAGCCTGATGCTGACATTATGGCATGGGCGGCTGAGAACGGTGATTTTACCTGGACAGAGGATGTGCTTGAGGCTGCCAAGGATGCTGATGCGGTCTACACCGACGTTTGGGCATCGATGGGTCAGGAGGGCGAAGCTGAGGAGAGAAAGAAGATCTTTAAGAACTATCAGATCAACGACTCGGTTATGGCTGTTGCAAAGGCTGATGCCATGGTGCTTCACTGTCTCCCTGCGCATCGTGAGGAGGAGATCACCTCGAAGGTGTTTGAGGCTCACGCGGATGAGATTTTTGATGAGGCGGAGAACAGGCTTCATGCGCAGAAGGCGGTTATGGTTAAGTGCATGAAATAACAGAACACAGACAAAAAAGAGATGAAACCTTTTCTATTATGAAAAGGTTTCATTTCTTTTTTAGGGCAATAAATTGCAATTTAACGTGGACTTCACGGTTTTAAATTTTTGTTTGATTTCGCTTTGCGTTAGCCTTCCCTTGTGAGGGAAGGTGGCTCGACGAAGTCGAGACGGATGAGTAGAAGACTAACGATTTCAACCGTCTTTGCTCAGAAAGAAAGTCTTACGGTGTAAGGCATTGCTGCTCGCGCGTGTTTAACGATAGACACAGTAGCGTATTCTACTCATCCACCACTGCGTGGTCCCCCTTCCCTCACAAGGGAAGGCAAACGCAAGGCGTGACGTGAGGGAAATTTGTAGCCGTGAAATACAAATTAAACAGTTCGACAAATCAAAATTTGAAAGAATATTGTTTTTCTATTTACAAATCTAAAAAACTGTGATATAATTACCTTGCGAAACAAAACTGAATATGCAAACAAGATTTTTTACATAAAGGGGGTATTATACCCTTTTGGGCAAATAATCATGTATGGAATATGGCAAAAACACATGTCTCCACTACGTGATTATGGTGAAAACCTTGATTTGCATAGTTTTGTTTCGCAGCAATCGGAGCTTGTGTTTTTCGGTGCGTAGCTTCGGTTGCGCACCTTTTTATTTTGGAGGCGAAGCAAAATGAAAAACACTATTAGAGATTTGTGGAACGGAAACATTCATCCCCATGATGATTTCGATAAAAAGCTTTTGCCCGAAATAGAGATGAAAAGGTTTCTTGACGGTCATTCGGATTTTACAAAAAAACTCAGCGTTGAAGACCGCAAGGCACTTTTTGAGCTCGTCGATTCGTTAGAGAACATTTGGCGTACCGCTTGCGAGGATGCCTTTGAAAGCGGTTTTTCGCTCGGTCTCCGCCTTGCATCGGAATCGCTTGAAAAATAATTCATCGACAAAATCCGACCTGTTGCATAGACTTAATAATGAGGGGCTCCCGTGCTCGGGAGCCCCTGATTTTTAAGGAGAATCAGTATGTTAATTGTATTTTTGACGGCTGTCGGCGTTGGCGGTGCAACGGTGGTCGGTGCATTGATCGGATTCGCTTTCAAAGAGCTGTCTCTGAAATTTTCAAATACCATTGTTTCCTTTGCCGCAGGTATTATGCTTTCTGCCGCAGTGCTCGGATTGATCCTGCCGTCGGTTGAGTATGGCGGAGATTTCGGGGTTCTTATCGCGGTTATGGGAATTTTGGTCGGAGGAATTTGTATAAATCTTTCCGATAGACTCGTGCCCCATATTCACAAGCTTGTCGGACTTGATTCTGACGGGATAAGCGGCAGGGCAAGGAGCGTTTTGCTTTTTGTTATCGCCATCGGAATCCATAATCTCCCCGAGGGGATCGCGGCAGGCGTTGGATTCGGGGCGGGCGATGTCGGAAATGCCATACTTATAGCGTCGGGAATAGCCCTTCATAACATCCCGGAGGGGATGGTGATAATTGCCCCGATGCTGGCGGCAGGAATATCACCAAAAAAGACATTTCTTTGCGCGCTTGTTACCGGGCTTGCCGAGGTCGTGGGTACTCTTATCGGTTACTTTGCGGTGAGTATTGCCTCGGTGATCCTTCCTTTTGCGCTCGCTTTCGCAGGTGGAGCGATGCTCTTTGTCATCTCTGAGGAGATGATACCCGAATGCCATTCTTTGGGAGATGAGTGCAAGGTGACTTATGCTTTTCTGTGCGGATTCTGCTGTATGCTCGTTCTCGATGCCGTGATGTAACATTTTAGTGAAAATAACTATAAGAAAACTTGACGGAGTTTTGCATTTTGTTTGCATTTCCGTCAAGATTTTTCTTGACATGCGGGCTATAATGGGGTATAATAAAAAAGTAATAAATTTTATGCGCTTTTGCGCGAAGGAGTAAATATGAATCTGCTTTACAAAGGAAAAACAAAAGACGTTTATGCTCTTGAAAACGGAAACGTTCTCTTAAAGTTTAAGGATGACTGCACGGGTAAGGACGGAGTGTTCGATCCCGGCGAGAACAGCGTTGGACTTACCATTGACGGTATTGGCAAGGCTAATCTTCAGAGCTCTATCTACTATTTTGAGCTTTGTAAGAAGGCAGGTATTAAGACTCACTACGTTTCTGCTGACGTTGAAAATGCTACTATGGAGGTTCTTCCTGTAGAGTGCTTCGGTAAGGCTCAGGGCGGTAACGGCCTTGAGGTTATTTGCCGTCTCGTTGCAACAGGTAGCTTCATTCGCCGCTACGGTGAGTATATAAAGAACGGCACAAGGCTTGAGGGCGGTTACGTTGAGTGCACCTTCAAGAATGACGAAAAGGGCGATCCGCTCGTTACCGGTGAGGGACTCGTTGCGCTCGGAATCATGACCCCCGAAATGTTCGAGAGCCTTAAGGCGCAGACCCTTGCTATCACAAAGATCGTTGCAGACGATCTTAAGACTCTTGGACTTGATCTTTGGGA
Organism: Eubacteriales bacterium; assembly: GCA_045638385.1. Taxonomy (GTDB): domain Bacteria; phylum Bacillota; class Clostridia; order Oscillospirales; family CAG-272; genus SVTX01. The sequence continues at coordinate 2,271 of JAZUBI010000205.1, read as the reverse complement.
CATCAAGTTTGAGTTCGGTTACAACAACGGCGAGGTCATTCTTATCGATGAGATCGCTTCCGGCAACATGAGAGTTTACAGGGGAGACGAGATCGTTGATCCCGTTGAGCTTACAAAGATCATCAACAACAGATAACAGATTTTTATAAAAGCAGGTCGCACAGCGATCTGCTTTTTTATGTTTGAGATGCGCAAGTTGTAATAATGTCTTGACACACCATAGAAAATGTGGTAGGATTTATGCAGTTGCATTTATGCTTCGATTTTGAAAGGAAAATGTTATGGCGTTTTTGTTAGTTATAGTATATATTGCGTTTATCAGCTTGGGGGTGCCCGATTCGCTTATCGGCTCTGCGTGGCCTGCTATATACTCTGATATGAGTCTTCCCGTGGAGGCTATCAGCGGTATTACGCTCCTTATATCCGGAAGCACGGTGCTGTCGGGATTTATCAGCACGGGTGTTCTTAACAAATTTGGAACTGCGAAGGTTACGGCGGTAAGCACCGCGATGACCGCCGCCGCGCTGATAGGCTTTTCATTTGCGCCGAGCTATTGGGTAATGCTGCCTTTGGCAATTATACTCGGATTGGGTGCGGGCGCTATCGATGCAGGACTTAACAATTTCGTTGCTCTGCATTTCAGCGCGAAGCATATGAATTTTCTGCACTGCTTTTACGGTGTAGGCGTTTCGCTCAGCCCCTATCTGATGTCTGTCGCTCTTGCTAACAGCGGTTGGAGATGGGGTTACAGATATGCCTTTTTCATTCAGGGCGCTATTACCTTGCTCCTTGTGGCTTCGCTTCCGCTATGGAAAAAGGCGGTTTCGAACGGATCGGGCGAGGAAGAGGAGGAGTCTGTCAGCTGCTCATTCTTCAAAATGGCAAAAATGCCGACGGTGCGCATTGCTTGGCTCGTTATACTTATTACAAACGCGCTTGAATACACCTGCGGCACTTGGGCGAGCACTTATCTTGTAAACCAGAAGGGGCTTTCTCCCGATATTGGCGCGATTGGCTTGACCGTATATTACGTTGGTATGGCTATGGGGCGTTTTCTCTCGGGATTGATCTCCTCAAAGGTCAAGACCTGGAATAGAATTTGGATGGGATGCGGTATTGTTGCCGTTGCGGTGGTTTTGTTTGTTCTGCCCCTCAATGTGATTGTATCTATGGCGGCGCTCTTCCTTATAGGTCTTGGTAACGGCTCGATTTATCCCAACCTTATGCATCTTACACCTTATAACTTCGGCAGATCTATATCACAGTCGATAATGGGCTCGCAGATAGCCTTTGCATACATTGGCGTTATGATCGCGCCTCCTCTCGTTAGCTTGATATGTAACATATGCGGTATGGGAGCATACCCGATATTCATTATCGCGCTTGCGGCTGTTATGACATTGTCTATGCTTTTGTTTGCTTTTAAATTAAACAGTCAAGGCAAATATTTTAAGGACGTATAATTATGAAAATACAGAATGAATATTCATTTGATCCTAATAAATTTAAGTCTCCGAGCTCAAGATACGCGCCCATATACGCGTGGGTTTGGAATTACGTATGCACAAGGGAATTGATCGATTCCCAGCTTGACGAGATGCAGCGCCTCGGTATAAGAGCGTTTTACATTATACCCGAGCCAAAGGAATTTCGTCCTGACGCAATGCCTACCGAGCTTTATCCCGATTATCTGACGCGTGAATTTTTCGAAATGGTTGCATATGCGCTAAATAGTGGCAGAGAGCGCGGAATGTACACCTGGATATATGACGAGGGCGGGGGGCGTGTCACTTTCCTGCCATCAGCTGCAGGAAAGTAACCAAAGGAGAGCCGTTCAAGGGGGAGAAGTGCTTAAAACTCGGCAGATGGGCTTACGATTAGAGATTTAGAGTGTAGCCGAGTTTTTTGCAATCCTCTCCCCCTTAAAGATCCCCCACTCCTGCTCGCCTGCGGCGAGCGTTGGAGGTGGGTGAAAAAAGAGAGTTAGGATGCGAGGGGAACAGGGGATGCGGGAGGAGCGTGTCACTTTCCTGCCATCAGCTGCAGGAAAGTAACCAAAGGAAAGCCGTTCAAGGGGGAGAAGTGCTTAAAACTCGGCAGATGGGTTTACGATTGGAGATTTAGAGTGCAGCCGAGTTTTTTGCAATCCTCTCCCCCTTAAAGATCCCCCACTCCTGCTCGCCTGCGGCGAGCGTTGGAGGGGGGTGTTTTTTGAAGGAAAAGGGGGATGCAATGTGTGGCGTTTGTTTTTTGTGCGGTGCTGATCTTTCT
>JAZUBI010000204.1:0-20354 GCA_045638385.1 Eubacteriales bacterium | reverse complement strand
AATCCGCTACAGCAGGGGTGGATCCCGCACTTGAGGGTCAAACCTTTTCGAATTGAGTCCTATTTCTTGTGTTGAGGGGTGGGTCTTGCGCAATCGGGGGCTGTGAACCATGTCAGATGGGGAACCAAGCAGCATTAAGCGGTTAGCCCGATGTGCCGCGAGAGCGCCTGCCCTGAGCAGGGAATATGAAGATCGCGTGGAGGCGAGGTTCGATTTTGCGGTGTATGGTACTCGTTTTGCAGCACACTAAATTTTTATACAGACATCGCCTGTCAAATTTCTCCTCATACTGCGTTGCTCCTCAAAAGCAGCTCGACGTAGGGAACTACGCCTTCGCTTTGCTTTTTGCGGTGCGCCTTGTCTGAGAAAAAATTTGATCAGGCGGGAATTTAGGCTCTTGGCGACTTTTTCCGTATGCTGCGTTGCTCCTCAAAAGCAGCTACGCGACATCGGTACGCTTTCTGTGCCGAAAATATATTTGATGTCGCAGCGGTTTTGCTTTGCAAACCCGTCCGAGTTGCTTTTTGCGGTGCGCCTTGTCTGAGAAAAAATTTATCCAAGCGTATTATGATAAAAAACAAGAAAATTGTAGACCATATGGATTTCAGTAAATAACGAAAGGAGAAAGGATATGCACCAAGCTTTATACAGAAAATGGAGACCCAAAAGCTTTGACGAGGTTTACGGACAAGATCATATCACGTCCATACTCAAATACGAAATAAGCAACGCGAAGTTTTCGCACGCGTATCTTTTCTGCGGCTCGCGCGGAACCGGAAAGACTACCTGCGCCAAGATCCTTGCCAAGGCGGTCAACTGTCTTGAGCCTGTAAACGGAAGTCCTTGCGGAAAATGCGAGGCTTGTCTTTCGATCGAGAGCGGCGCGTCTACCGACGTTATAGAGATGGACGCGGCATCCAACAACGGCGTTGACAACATAAGAGATATTCGCGACGAGGTGGTTTACACACCGTCGAATCTTAAATACAGAGTTTATATCATCGACGAGGTACACATGCTTTCGGCAAGTGCATTCAATGCGCTCTTAAAGACTCTTGAGGAGCCGCCTGAGCACGTTGTGTTTATTCTCGCGACTACCGAGCTTCACAAGCTACCTGCGACCATCGTTTCGCGATGCCAGAGATTTGACTTCCGCCGCATTACGACCGAGATATTGAAAAATCATCTTCTTCGAATTGCGAAGAGTGAGGGAATAGAGATAACCGAAAGCGCGGCCAAGCTGCTTGCCAAGCACGCTCAGGGAGGAATGCGAGATGCGATAAGCCTTCTTGATCTTTGCGCGGGAAGCCGCATACTTATTGATGATGCTATTGTGGCAGATACGGTTGGTCTTGCGGGACGCGAAAGAATGCTCGACGTTGCGCGTTCGATTGCCGAAAAGGATCACGAGGCGATCTTTGCCGCGGTCGATGATACGGTACAGTCATCAAGAGACATAACCGTATTCTGGCAGGAGCTTATGTCGGTGTACAGAGATCTTTTGATAGTAAAAACGTCAAAGGAGCCTTCGAGCTATCTTGATCTTACCGATAGCGAGACCGAAGCGCTTTCTTCCATATCAAAGCTATTCACAGTGGAGCAGTTGAGCTACCATTCTCAGCTTTTAAGCGATGCGTACCCAACGATGCTTCGTGCAAATGCGGTTCGCAGGATCATTGCGGAGATGACCTTAGTCAGAATGTGTGACGCGAGACTTTCCTCGTCACCCGAGGCTATGCTTTCCCGTATATCCGCGCTTGAGCGCGGTATTGCATCGGGAGCAATACAAGCTACTCCTGCAGAAAAGGAAGAGGACAAGCCCAAGAGCGCTCCTGTGCAGAGACCGTCGCGTATGGCACAAAAGGTAATACATTCCGATGATGAGGATTTCAGGGGAGATGCTCCTCCGTCAGCTCGCGCCAAGGTGGTTGAGACGGCGCCGAAGCCGGAGACGGCTCCCGTATCCGATAAAGCGGTAAGAACGCTTAAGCCCTTTAAAAACCGCGCCGAGGCCATAGAGATAATGGATTCAAGAAGCGGAATGATGTCATCCTTCTTCAAGAATGCAAAGTGGTACAGCGACAGTGACGGAAATATCATATTGAAATATGATACCCAATATGAGATCGACAACATGAAAATGTTTGACGGAGAGCCCTTCTTCGTCAGCGTCATTTCTGCTGTTACAGGCAGAACGTTCACCAAGGCAAATCTGAAATGTGAATGTGACAGCGAGAAAAAGGGCAACGATACAATAGATAAAATTATAGAGGCGGCAGAGAACGCCTGAAAAAATATTTTTACGGAGGAACAGATAATGAAAGCTAATATACCGAAGGGAATGGGCGGCGGCCCCCAGAATATGCAGGCAATGCTTCGCCAGGCACAGAAGATGCAGGAGGATATGGCGGCACTTCAGGAGGATCTTGATTCCCGCGAGTACGAGATCAAGGCCGGCGGCGGAGTGGTAGGTGTAAAGATCAACGGTAAGAAGGAGATCCTTGCTATCGACATTCAGCCCGAAATAGTTGATCCCGATGATATCGAGACACTTTCCGATATTCTCGTGGCGGCGGTCAATGAGGCTATAAAGCGCGTAGAGACCACCAATTCCGAAGAGATGGATAAGATCACAAAGGGCATGAGCATGCCCGGTATGTTCTGATATGGCTGAATATATCGAGTCTTTGCAAAGACTTGCCGAGCAATTTGGCAGACTTCAGGGAATAGGAAAAAAGAACGCCATGAAAATGGCGTTTTCCGTGCTTGATATGACCGATGAAGAGGCGGCGGAATTTGCGCAGGCGATAACCGAGGCCAAGGCGAATATACATCTATGCCCGATATGCCAGAATCTGACCGATCGCGACATATGCCACATATGCGATGATGAGATGCGTGACAGAAGCACTGTTTGCATCGTTTCGGATGCAAGAGTAGTTATGTCTATGGAGAAGGTGAGGGAATACAAGGGACTCTACCACGTTTTGCACGGTGTGATCTCCCCGATGAACGGCACTACTCCCGATAAGCTTAAAATCAAGGAGCTTCTTGCCCGCATAGATGAGGGAGAGATCAAGGAGGCGATCATTGCCACTAACCCGACCGTTGAGGGAGAGGCTACTGCAATGTACATCTCCAGACTTTTAAAGAATTTTGATATAAAGGTCACCCGATTGGCTTACGGAGTACCGATGGGAAGCGATCTTGAGTATGCGGATGAGATCACTCTGTACCGCGCGCTTGAGGGCAGACGCGATCTGTAAGCTGTAACAACAGGAGAATTTATGAAATTTGAGAATAAAAGATACGGTGAAGAGAGAGCACTTTACGGAATAAAGGATTCGACTGTGATCGGATGCCGATTTGAAGGCGAGGAGGACGGAGAATCCGCCCTGAAGGAATGCCAAAATATCGAGGTCGAGGATTGCTTTTTTGATCTCAGATATCCGTTTTGGCACGTTACCGATGCCAATGTAAAAAGCATCGAGATGACAGAAAAATGCCGCGCCGCATTCTGGTATGACAGCAACATGAAAATATCGAGCTGTAAGCTTTACGGCACCAAGGCGTTGCGTGAATGCCAAGGCGTAGTTCTCTCGGAATGTGATATAAATTCCGAGGAATTTGGATGGAGATGCGCTGATATTGTCATCGAAGGCTGTACCTTAAGCTCTCAATACCCATTTTTTGAATGCAGAGGCATGAACGTGCATAAGCTCAATATGAAGGGTAAATATTCCTTCCAATACATAGAGAATGCGCGTTTTTCAGATTGTGTTTTCAATACTAAGGATGCCTTTTGGCATGCCAAAAACGTAACCGTGACCGATAGTGTGATAAATGGCGAATATCTCGGATGGTATTCAGAGAATCTTCATTTGATCAGATGCAAAATATCGGGTACACAGCCGCTTTGCTATTGCAAGGGGTTGATCATTGAGGATTGCGAGATGGAGGGAACCGATCTTTCGTTTGAGAGAAGCGAGGTTTCTGCCACTGTGCGCGGAAATATTATGAGTGTAAAGAATCCGATTTCGGGATATATAAAGGCCGAAAGCATAGGCGAGACGGTTTGGGATTGCGATTTTGAGTCGAAATCGACCTGTAAAATCGAGTCTGGCGCACTTATAAAGTAATAATTATCCAAAATATACTTGACAAAGCGGGATTAGCAAACTATAATTACTTTGTATAAGTGTATGACTACCTAAATACCAAAGTAGGGAGATTAGCCATGAAGAAGAAAATAATAAAGCGCCTTGCGATAGTATTTGCCGCCGTTATTGTTTTGGGCGGTGCTGTTGCGGTCGCGTTTGCAACCGGAATAGTCGGTGTCGGCGAAGAGCCTGTTTTGAGCATAAAGGGCACAAACCTTTCGTTCAGAGATTCAACTTATATCAAGTATGCCGTTCATTGTGAGAACGTTGACGTTGAGGACGTAAAGCTTCTCGTCTGGACAACGCCTCAGAGCGAATACGTCAAGGGAACCGAGTCTTATGTGCTCGATAGATCCGAGAACGAGACCGAGACCATAAACGGAGTCGAGTGTATAGTATTTAACTTCAGAGATATTGCCGCAAAGCAGATGACAGATAACATATATGCAAGAGCATATGTTAAGGTTGGCGGCAAGGAATATTACAGCGAGACAAAGAAATACAGCGTATTGCAGTATGCGTACAATAAGATGGGTAAGACCGGTACGATGACCGAGGATGCAGAGCTTATAACTCTTCTCGAGGATATGCTTGCATACGGAGCTCTTGCTCAGCAATATACCAACTACAAGGCCGATACGCTTGCGACCGATGATTTCAGCCAGATAAAGCTTTCCGGAGGAGTTCTCAGTGATAATTTCAATCACGGACTTTACAAGGTTGGCTCAACCGTTACCATTTCCGCTTCAAAGATACTTGACGGAATGACATTTGTTTGCTGGAGGAACTCAAAGGGAGAGGTTGTCTCTACTACCACTACTACTAACGTTACAGTCGGCGAGACAAACGAAAAGTACACCGCGATATACAGAGGAGCTATTGGAAATAATCTCGATTATTATCTGAATGACGACGGTCTCGGATACACTGTATGCGGAATAGGAAGCTCCACAGTAAAGGATGTTGTGATCCCGACTACCATTAACTTTAAGCCCGTAACCGCGATCTCTGACGGAGCATTCAAGGACAATTCGTCCATAAGATCCGTAAGCATCAGCAAGAACATCGCATCGATAGGTGCTGAGGCGTTCAGCGGATGCAGCTCTCTTACTACTATTTATTTCGCGGGCACAAAGTATGCTTGGACCAATATGCCAAAGGGCGAAAATTGGAATGCCGGAATCAACAAGTACAGAGTTGATTATGCTGAGGGAAGCGACGAGTGGGAGCTCGGCGGAGTACCTTTGAATTAAAGCAAAATAAAAATATCGGCTGTCTCACAAGAGACAGCCGATATTTTATTTGAAATCAAATACCACCTTGTCGCCCTCAAGCTTTAATCTTGCGTTGAAGAGCTTTCCGTTTTTAGAGGTGAATCCTTGAATTTCGGAAGATATACCCTCGTTGAGTATTTTTCTTGCGTTAGCAATTGATATGGGGCGCTTGCAAATAAAGCTGTTGATTTTGAATTTACAGCCCTCTTTATATCCAAGGCAACCGTATCCGTATCTGCCCTTAACTACGTTTTTACCGCACACGGGGCAGGTGCCGACGTGGTCTCCGTAAAATCCCGTATCGGTATCTGTTTCGGGAGCTTGTGACTTGCTTTCGAACACCGTGCTTATTTCGCGGCATGCAAGCGAAACGCTATCGCTTACCGTGATGTCACCGCGGAATACCTTTTTGAGCGCCTGACCGAGCTCGCTGGTCTTGTATTTATCCATTGAAACGTTCATTTGCATGAGCTGCTCAATGAGATATTCACCGCCGGGAAGAATGTTATAGGTATCCTTTTTAAGGGTTATATATTGAGATTTGATCGCGTTATCAATAATTCCTGTGCGTGTTGCCTCTGTTCCGAGCTCAAGTCCCTCGAATATAGCCTTGTAGTCCTCCTCATCATTTTCATTCTCACCGTCTGCCGCTGAACGCTCTGCCGCCGCGGCTTTATCCTCTCTGAAAGGATTTTTGAGGTAATTGTTGAGAGTCTCGACCGTATAATGCTTTGGAGGAGAGGTCTGCTTTTCCACGGGGTGGAAGTTGATGTTTACAAGGTCGCCCTTTTCAAGAGGGGGCAATATCTTATCCTTGCGCTCCGAGTCGTCAAAGCGCAAAAATCCCTTTTGAAGGATTATGACACCCTTAAGTGTGAATTGCTCATAGCCTCCGACATCGATTACTATCTCGGTCTTTTGTGCAAGACATTCCTCTTCGCAGAATACCGATACGAATCGGCGGAATACAGTTTGATAAACGAGCATTTCCTTTTCGCTGAGTCTTTCCTTTTTGGGTATCTTGTGCGTAGGAGTCAATGCGGAATGGCTTTCTATCTTGGAGTCGTCGAATATGGTTTTCTTGTCCTTGAATACAACAGGGTAGCCTAATCCCTTGATGGCGTTTATGATCTTTTTGACCTTGTCCTTTTCATTTGTCGCAAGGTATTCCGAGTTGGTTCTCGGATAGGTCAGATAGCCCTCTTCGTAAAGCTTTTGCACGATCGCAAGGCTGTCTGCCATGCTCATTTTATATTTTTTACTGAGTACGTTCTGAAGCTTTGAGAGGGAAAAGAGCTTGCCGGGATTTACTGTCTCTTTTTTAGTCTTTTTGGAGATGACGATTGCCTGACTTGCGTTGTATTTTGCGCAAAGAGCCTCAGCCTCCGCACGCTGATTATTTTCAAACTTGACCTTACTTACAAGCTCAATTTCCTCGCCCTTTGTGATCTCCTTGGAGACTGCGGCGAGGTATATTTCGGGCACAAAGTTGCGTATCGCCATATCTCTGTCATAAATAGCGCGCACGATGGGAACAATTACTCTTCCGACGCGCAAAAGCATGCCTGTTTTAAGAGTTGCGTAGCGAGTAAGATTGACACCGTAAAGCCAATCTATATAAGTGCGAGCAAATCCCTCGTTTGCAAGGTTCTGATATTCATCCTCGCTCTTCATTTCAGAGATAGCCTTTGCGATGGTCTCGGGTGTTTGGTCGGGGAGCCAAAGTCGCATGAAGGATTTATTGCTGGTATCGAGCGCTCCGGTATTCATGACGCAGAGCCTGATTATGATCTCACCCTCGCGGTCGGAGTCTCCTGCGTTGACTATTTTATCGACATCCTCGCGGCAGCAGAGATATTTGATGGTCATGAATTGACGTTCAACGCCCGAATCTACCTTTTTATCTGCGCCGTTTTTAAGCTTGAATCTAAACTCCTCCGGGAAGCAGGGGAGGTTTTGAAGAGTCCACCGTGCGGATGGATCTCCACCCGTGTAATCCTCGATATCGCATAAGGAAAAGAGGTGACCGAACGCCCACGTTACGATGTATCCGTTCCCCTCAAAATATCCGTTTTTTCTTTGGAGAGAGCATTTATCCATTTGTTGTATGCCCTCGACGATGTTTCTTGCCAGACTCGGCTTTTCTGCGATGATAACTGTCATTTTTTCCTCACACAAAAATACTGAATATATTTTAACATGAAGGAAAGATTTTGTCAACGATAAAGGGAAAATTTGTCAATCAAGTCGTGAAATCATTAAAAATGTGCAGAAAGTATTGACAAGTGGAAAATAATAGTGTATAATAAATTAGATAGAGTGTTGACAAGTCAACATCTTTAACGCCGAAACAGATAAATTCAATGCAATTGTCATAAGTATATATATGAATGTTTCGAGAGCTTTTCGAAACAGAAGGAGGCAGAAATGAAAGAGTATGTTATCGTTACGGATTCCTCGTGCGACCTTCCTAAGAGGTTGGCTGACGAGTGGGGAATCGAAACGCTTTCCCTTGAAGTAAATATTGATGGGGTGGGCAAGTTCCTCAATCATGAGATCGAGCCTGAGAAATTCTATGAATATTTGCGTGACAAGCGTCCCGTAAAGACGTCTGCTGCGAATATGGACTCATTTTGCGAGCTCTTTGAGAGAATTGCGAAAGAGGGCAAGGACATTATATACATCGGATTTTCCACGGGACTTTCCGCTACCTATTCCGCAGGTAAAAACGCGGCAGAGGACGTTATGGAAAAATATCCCGATTGCAAGATAATCACGGTCGATTCTCTCTGCGCGGCACTCGGTCAGGGACTTCTCATAAAGTATGCGGTTGATAAGAAAAATTCAGGCGCGACCATTGAGGAGCTTGCAGAGTATGTAAAGGAGACCGTGCCGAAGCTTGCGCATTGGTTTACGGTTGAGGATCTCTTCTTCCTTAAGCGCGGCGGACGTGTTTCTGCGGCAACCGCAGTAATGGGAACCGTGCTTCAGATAAAGCCCGTTATGCACGTTGATAACGACGGAAAGCTTATAAATGTTGAGAAGGCTCGCGGAAGAGACGCATCTATCAAGGCAATGCTTGCAAGGATGAAGCAGTCTGCGATCGATCCCGAAAAGCAGACGGTATATATAGGTCACGGAGATTGCTATGACGATGCTAAGAAGCTTGCCGATATGATAACGGCAGAATTCGGCATAACCGATATTCTTATCGACTATGTTGGTCCGGTTATTGGAGCGCATTCGGGTCCCGGTACTCTGGCACTCTTCTTTATCGCAAGTCAAAGATAATTTTGGGGGATTTTTAAATGAAGATTACAGGAAGCTTGTACCGCAGCATGGCAGAGTCCGGCGCGGCGCTGCTTAATAATAACATGGAGGAGATTAACAATCTCAACGTATTTCCCGTACCGGATGGCGACACGGGTATAAATATGAGTCTCACCATGAGCACCGTTGGCAATGCGGATGAGGGCATGGGAGTCGGCGCAACCGCTGAAAAGGTTGCCGGCTTGATGCTTCGCAGTGCACGAGGTAACTCCGGCGCGATCCTTTCGCTTTTCTTCAGAGGTATCGGCAAGGCGCTCAAGGATGTTGAAGAGGCAGGGTCGGGCGATATGGTAGAGGCTCTCAAGAGAGGTACCACAGAGGCATATCGCGCTGTTATGAAGCCTACGGAGGGAACTATCCTTACCGTTATGAGACTTGCGGGCGAGGAGGCTGAAAAGGCATATCTTGCAAACAAGAGAATAGGCGTAAGAAAGCTCTTCGACGTTATACTTAAGGGCGCAGAGGATGCTTTGGCGCAGACTCCCGAGATGCTTCCCGTTTTGAAGCAGACGGGTGTTGTAGACGCAGGTGGAGCGGGATTCGTTTGCGTGCTTCGCGGTATGATCGCGGCACTTGACGGAAAGCCCTACGTTGCAGAGAAGAAGGAAGTCAGCGAGGCAAAGCTTGGAGCTGATTTCTCTGAGTTCAATTCAGACGATATTACCTTCGGTTACTGCACCGAGTGTATAGTAGATAAGAATGAAAAGTATCTTGGAGAAGATACTTCAGGTGAGCTTTATGAGTTCATAAAGAGCATAGGTGACAGCGCGGTGTTTGTTGACGATGAGAGCATAATCAAGCTCCACATCCATACTAACGATCCCGGTGCGGTCCTCACTAAGGCGATCGAGTTCGGAAGCCTTGCGACCGTTAAGATCGAGAATATGAGAAATCAGCATACCGAGCTCGTATCCGATGCTAAGCCTGTTGTAGAGGAAAAGAAGCCCGTAATCATTGAGAAAAAATACGGTTTTGTCAGTGTGTGCATGGGTCAGGGTATAAGCGATATGTTCAGAGACGTCGGTGTTGACAACATCATCACGGGCGGACAGACGATGAACCCCTCTACTCAGGATATAATCGATGCCGTTATGAATACTCCCTCGGAGTACGTATTCGTTCTTCCCAATAACAAGAATATCTGCATGGTTGCAAATCAGGCATCCCAGATCGTTACCGAGAGAAAGGTAATTGTAATTCCTACCGAGACGGTTCCTCAGGGAATGAGTGCTATGATCGCATACAATCCCGATGGAGAGCCCGATGAGATCGTTGCCGAGATGAAGAGCGCCATGGCTATGGTTACTTCAATGTCGGTCACATTCGCGGTAAGAGATACCCAGATCGACAGATTCAACATCAAAAAGGATCAGTATCTCGGTCTTGTTGAGGGTAAGATCGCTTGTGTAACAAACGATAGCTTCAGTTGTGCAAAGCAGCTTGCAAGAGGCATGACCGGCGCGGTTTATATAACCATATTCTACGGCGAGGATGTCAGCGAGGAGCAGGCAGAGGCATACGGCGCTTACGTTTCCGAAAAGGTTGGAAGCGGATGTGAGGTATCGGTTCTTCCCGGCGGACAGCCCCTTTACGATTACATTATTTCAGTTGAATAATAAAAAACCTCTCTGATTATTTCAGAGAGGTTTTTTCCTCTCAACTTACTTGACAAACCGCGCGAAAAAGGATATAATCAGCGTATAGTCTTTTTGGGGGAGAATAAAAATGGACATAAAAGAGATTTGCTCGATCATAGACGAAAGAAAGGACGAGCTTTTCGGCTTGCTTTCGTCGTTTGTAAAAATAAATTCCGAGAATTTTACTATACACGGCAACGAAAAGGAGCTTGCCGAGATCATACATAAAACGTGTTTTGAGCTTGGACTTGAAAGTGAGATGTACTGTCCCTTGGAGCTTGATGGCTTTGAGGATCATCCCGATTATCTTCCCGGCAGACATCTTGAAAACAGATACAACGTGACCGCGCGTTGGAGAGGTGCTTGTGACGAGGATGAGCTTATGATAATGGGTCATATTGACACCGTGCCGATAGGAGATCGCGGCAAATGGGACAGAGATCCTCTTTCGGGCGAGATCTCGGACGGCAAGATATGGGGCAGAGGTGCTTGTGATGACAAATACGCGCTTGCAACCGCGCTTTTTATAATCAAGATCTTGAAGGATGAGGGCTTTGAGCCCAAGAAAAATCTTCTGTTCTCGGCGTACTGCGACGAGGAGTTTGGCGGATCTCACGGCGCTTTGGCATCTGCGCTCAGATATCCCGCAAAAACGGTTGTAAATCTTGATGGCAGACAGGAGCAGATATGGAATTGCGCATCGGGCGGTCAAGAGGCTAAATACCATTTCTATACCAAGAATACTGCCGACAGCGCATTCTATGCGGCGCAGGGAATACCCGTGGCGCTTGACGTTATGAAGATGTTTGCCGAGAAGAGGTGCGCCGAGCTTGAGGCTAATCCCTTTTACAGCGGAACGAGCATTCCCAAAACAAGCCTTCGGTATATGGGAGTAAAGGCAGGAAACGCGGGAATGGATCTTGGCACGGGAGAGCTTCACTTTACCTATTATACCGATAAGACCGAGAGCGAGATATACGCGGAGTTTGCGGAGCTTGAAAAGGTGATGAATGAAAGACTTGAGCCTCTTGGCTTGGTTGGCGGAAAATTCGTGCCGCACACGAGATTTTTCCATTATACAAGCTGTGAGCCCGATTCAAAGGCAATAACCGATTTTTCGGATGCGATGAACGAAGCTATCGGGAAGCGTCCGCTTGTTTGCGGCTCCTGCCTTTCCGACCTCTCTGTAATAGGCAAATTCGGCGGCGAGAATGCGTTTGCTTACGGCGGTGGGCGAGACTTCAGCCTTCCCGGTGGCGCGCATCAGCCCAATGAGTATATTGAATGCGATAAGCTCGTTGAGTTTGTAAAAACCATTGCGGCGTATGTTTTGAAGGTGTTGTCATAGTAAAAAAGGCAGGAAAATTCCTGCCTTTCTTTGTATCTCGGTGTGACCGAAGAAATATTTATCTGTAATACCGTGGTTTATTTGATAAATCTATAAAACGTATCTACTCTATCATTATCAATTGCAGGATCTTTAGAATCCAGGGTTGCATTGAGTACGTTAAGAAATATTACATCGTCAATATCCTTTTCGTCAACGAAGCCTGAGAGCGTACCTTTCCAATAACGGTAGTCTATAACGTAAACGTATTCATAAGAATCGACTAAGAAGGGAATGAATGCATTTCCATATGACTCTTTTATTATCAAAACCGACGAGCCGTCATTTTTGTTTTTGTTGTGTATCTCGGTCAAGGGATTATCACCAGCGATAAAGCAGTTGTATTTCCATTCCGCGCTTTGATACATTCTGTCGGTGTATGTGCAAACAATCTCAAGATCGTCTCTTACCTTGCCGTCCTTCATGTGGATAGTCATATCGTTTGTTCCGATCGGAACGAATGCTTCGACCGTATCGGGGGAATTGCCAAGAGCAGCGGGATGTTGAGTCTTTTTATAAAGAGATCCCAAGAATCCGCCAAACTCAAGCTTTTGGTATTTTGTAAGCGGTGTGGGCGAGATGCCCTTTATCTTGCAGAATTTCTCATACGCATAATATGCTCCGCGAGCCGTCCAATGGTGGTCGGTTCGGAAGTATATATATTCGTTGCTATGGGATTTAAGTGCAGAGTATGCATCAACTGTTTTGATTCCGCTGTCAAGATTTGAATAAATGTAATCAATAATTTCCTTGTTGTCAGCAAGATTAAGCGACTGCTTTATAATGCTTATATCTTCTGCTGAAAGGGAAACTGCATAATGGAGCGGTACAACTATATTGTAGACATTAGCCTTTCCTTTCAACAGGGAATACGCTTTGTTTATGGCAGAAATATATTTATCGGAAGATGATTTTGTTGCCGTACAAAGCTCATACGCCGTGTTACCCTTAACGTAGTAGCCGCCTACAGTATCGCCCACCTCGCTTGCGGCACCGCCTCCCATGAGGAGAAGCTGCTCACCCTTGATTCCGTAAAGATTCTTGAATTTAAAGTTTGCATTTACCATGCTCTCGCGCAAGGGGTATGTATCAGAGTACCAAAGGCTAACCTGTGCGGTATATTCGCCCGACAGGAAGGACTCGAGGGTAAATCTTGGAAATTCTGTTAGCGTTCTTTTTTCGCTTTCGGATACCTTGGGTCGAGCGAAGAGCGCAAGACCTATCACGAAAAATACGAGTGTGAGTCCGACGGAGAGAATAATTTTAAGCTTAGTACATTTTTCTGTAAACTTATCCATTTGCAGCCTCCGTCAGAATTGGAAATAAAGGAAGGGGTTGTAGCTGTCTCCCGCAAGAGCCAATGCAGAAATGAAGATGAGTACTGCGGGAATGACTGCGCCTATAGCTGTATGTACGCGCGCGGTTATCTTGTTCTTTTTGCAAAGAGCGGTTATAGCGGGGATGATTGGTGTGCATGCAAGCACTGCTACGATTAAGAAGAACACGTTGTTTTTAAAGGTGAGCTGTGTTGAAATGTCGGAAAAGCCGTTTCCGTTTGATGTGAAAATGTTGCCGATCGCGCGACCGAGGGCTTTGAGATCGTTAAACTTAAAGAGCATTGTGCTGAAGAAGGTAATGATCAGAGTGCAGAGTATACCTCCGAGCCTTGGCAAGAGCTTTGGGTCTGCCTTTGGCTTGATAACATACTTTTCGAGCACGAGGAATACGAACCAATAAAGTCCCCAGAGGATGTAGTTCCAGTTTGCGCCGTGCCAAATACCGGTGAGCGCCCAAACGGTGAACATATTTAAAATGTGGCGCGGAACTGTGACTCTGTTTCCGCCCATGGGTATGTATACGTAATCGCGGAAGAATGAGGAGAGTGACATATGCCATCTTCTCCAGAAATTAGTTGCGGAGTGAGCAATGTAGGGGTAATTGAAGTTTTCCTTGTAGTGGAATCCGACCATAAGACCCATACCTATTGCCATATCGGAGTATGCCGAGAAGTCAAGGTAGAGCTGGATCATATAGCAGAGAGAAGCGAGCAATATTGCCGCGCTTGAAAGCTCGCCGATGCCGTCCGCGCCCATCATAACTCCGCCACGGTTAAATATTGAGTCTGTAATGACTCCGCAACCGTTTGCAAGGATAGCCTTTTTCGCAAGTCCGACGGCAAATCGGGAAATTCCGTTTCCGACCTCTTCAAGCTTTATCGTGCGGTTGTTTATATCGTCGTTAACGTCTGCATAACGAACGATAGGTCCTGCTATACATTGGTGAAAAAGCGATGCGTATAGAAGCAGGAGCCAATATTTTTTCTGCGCCTCGACCTCTCCGCGGCAAACGTCGATGACGTAGGAAATAAGCTGGAAGGTATAGAAGGATATACCGATAGGAAGAGCTATTGACGGTACAACCGAGTTAATATTGAAAATAGAATATGTGACAGAGAGGGTAAAGCCCGCGTACTTATAGATAAAGAGTATTCCGATGCAGATTGCAACCGTAATGCCGCAAAGAGTACGTCTGACTCCGGGCATCCCGTTCTGATCAACTATCAGCGCTCCTATCCAGCATACGAAGGTCATAAGACAGAGAAGGAGCACGAGCGCAGGGCCGCCCCACGCATAGAAGATCAGGGAGGAGACGAGCAATATGATGTTCCTCGTCCTCATTTTCTTGGCGGCAAAATATATGCCGTATGAGGCTACAAGAAAGAAAAACACAAAAAATAAGCTTGAAAATACCATTTATTTACCTCTGCAAAGCAGTAAAATTTTAAGATAATAATATTATAACATAGCAAAAGATGCTTTTCAATAGCCCTCACGGCAAATAATAGTAAATAAATAGTAAATTCTTGTATATTGCAAAATCACGGAATATTTTGGGCGTTTTTTTATGCTTGCTATTGACAAAGCAGAAAAGCGATGCTATAATGAATTTAAGAGGAGAAAATATTTCTCAAAAACCCCGATTGCCACGCTTAAATTTGTTGCACGGGAAAAAGTAACGAATATTTAGCGCACAGAGGTCGGGTACAGGCTATCTGTGTGCTTTTTTATTGAAACATCAACTTATCAAAGGAGGGATAAGGAATGAAGAATTTCGATTTAAGAAAATTTAACCGACGTAATCACAGACCTATTGACCGCACTATCCCTTTGCATTTGAGCGAATTTGGCGTGTGGGGAGCAAAATTTAAACGCTAACCTCATACGCCATATGAAGAATTCCAAAATAACTTTGATAAGAACACATGGATCCAAAATTTCAATTGCAGCTGGTGACGGTTCTCTGAGTATATTTGATTTGCAATCATTACCTTCGAATTATTTCGATTTTTCCGAGTTGATAATTTACGGCGCATGTTTAACTGCGGAAGGCGGAGCAAGCGACAGTGGAAATCTGGTAAATACTACTGCTGCAAAAGGTGCTCGGACCGTTATAGGATTTAGTTGTCAAGTAAATGCTGCGGGATGTAATTATTGGTGTGAAAAATTCTTTGAATATTACGCAGTATCATATGGAAATGAAGGGGTAAGTATTGAAAATCTATGCATTAGTACGATTGCATATTTGCAAAATAAATATCCGTTTATAAACATAGAAGACAATATAATTCCCAATGAGTTTGTAGTTGCTGGCAGTAACACAATGCCAACAGATTAATTAGGAGGTGTGTACAATGAAAAAATTATTTTTCTGTATAGTTACAATTATGCTTGTAGTATTGATGTCAGGATGTCAAAATAAAAATTATAATGATACATCAAATACAAGTGAGAAAGAAACGAATTCCAATAATGACACAAATATACAAGACAGTGTTGTTCCGGATGATCTTTATAACTTTTCTTTCAGTACCTTTGTATGCGGAAAATCAGAAGAGCTTAACGGAATTCCAATTACTATTGATGACAGAGCGGACGAATTTCTTGTCAGTAGTTACCATGATGATACCGCTTCGCAGAAAAAGAATATGACGATATTTGGAAAAGACCAAAATGCGGTGTATGAAGGATCAATTTATGATCCGTTTGTTGATAAAAACATTCATACCTACACGATTCCCAATCTGGGTGACGGTCTATTGGGTGTTGACTACCCAACGGTATCGGTAGATGCGGCAACAGGCGATGTCCTTCATTATTCACTTTTCCCATATGATAGTGAGTTGACAAAAGAAGAAGATTATATAAATTATGTCAAGAAAGTAGTAGGTGACAAATTTGATCTTTCAAAGTTGAGTTATAGTGTTACTACAAATTATATTGTACGGTCTGAAAATGGATTCTCAACTCATAACAAGGAAGGTTTTTATGTATGCGGCGAGAATGAACGATTGATTTCATACAATATGAGTTTTGTAAAGTGTATTAATGGGATACCTACTGTAAATGGAGTAGGTGCAACATTTAGCGAGGACTTTTTCGGGATTACCATTAATAACACGAATTTTGATGAAAAACTTCTTTTGGGACTTTCAAGCGAGACTGAAGAATTAAATGAGTCAGTTATTTCTCACGTAAACAGAGTATTTTCAAAATCGTGTATAGTTACAGATTGTTCTATTGAAAGTAAATCACTTTTTGTCAAGGATGGAATACCTTATGTAAAAGCAAACGTAAAGGTAGGATTCAAATATAACAAGGATGATGAAGCGTTATATTATACATTTGTAACTACCATAACAGAGATAACTGTTAATGAAAATACCGCATCAAAGTAAACAACTAACGGCGCGGCGGCTGAAATTTCAGCCCCTTCGTTTTTTTCTCTGAATTTTTCTTTCTAAGCATGTTAAATTTTCACCTTGCTATTGACAAATTTCAAAACGGTGCTATAATAATAAGGTAAACGCGCGAGAGCGCACAGAAGAGTAAGGATCGTGGCGTAAAGTGCCGACGGGACGGGGAGTTGCCGGTCGGACGAAGGAGCAAGGCTCCGCGGTCACCGTCCTGCATCCCGCTTCATACGGCACCCAAAGAACTCTTTTCTTCTTTCCTGCCATATGCTGTGGAAAGGAGAATTTTTTTATGCAGAACAAATCAAAAGCAAAAATCGGAATTTTCGGCACGGTACAGTCGCTTACAATGGCGGCAATGCTCACAGCGATGAGCGTTGTTATAGGCATTTTTTGCAAAAGTCTGCTCAATTTTGGCGGCGGACTTTTCAGAATTACCTTTGAAAATCTGCCGATCATAATATCGGGAATTATGTTTGGACCGATAGTCGGCGGTGTTGTTGGCTTGGCAACCGATATTATAAGCTATTTTCTTTCGGGACAGGCTTATCCCTTGAATATAATAGTAACGCTCGGAGCTACCGCGATAGGTCTTATTTCGGGCTTGCTTTCAAAATGCGTTTTCAAAAAGAGCGGATATGCGAGGATAATTTTTCCTGCCGCTATTGCACACATCATAGGCTCGATGATCATAAAGCCCATCGGACTTTTCACGTTTTACAGCTGGGCGGTGCTTTGGCGCGTTCCTCTTTATTTCGTGATCGCTCCGCTTGAAATCGTTATTATTTGTCTTATGTATAAAAATGCGTCGGTAAAAAAGCTTATGGATAGGGGAGCATTGCGATGAATTACAATGAGGCTATCGAATATATCCACTCCGTGAACTGGACCTTCTGCAAGCCGGGGCTTGAGCGAGTCAGCGAGCTTTGTCACGCGCTCGGAGATCCGCAGGATTCCTTGAAATTTATTCACGTTGCGGGAACAAACGGAAAGGGCTCGTTCTGCGCTATGACCGACAGTATTCTGCGCCGCGCGGGATATAAGGTCGGACTTTTCACCTCTCCTTACATTGTCAGATTCAACGAGAGAATGAAAATAGACGGCAGAGACATAACCAACAGCGAGCTTTGCGAGCTTGTTGAGCTGATCAAGCCGATAGCAGACAAAATGCAGGATAAGCCGACCGAGTTTGAGCTTATAACGGCGCTTGCTTTCCTTTATTTTGCAAGGCATAAATGCGATATTGTCGTGCTTGAATGCGGTCTTGGCGGCAGGCTTGACGCGACAAATATTATAAAAACCCCGATACTCTCGGTCATTACCGGAATTGCGCTCGACCACACTGCAATACTCGGTGACACGGTCGAGAAGATAGCCGCGGAGAAGGCGGGAATCATAAAAAAGAACGTTCCCGTGCTTTGGTGCGGTAAGGACGAGGGCGCAGGAAGGGTTATAGCCGAAAAGGCAAAAGAAAAGGGCGCGATGATGCTGCGCGTTGACAGATCTTCGCTTGAAATCAAGCGCACAAGGCTTTCAAGTACCCAATTTGATTACAAGGGAAGAAGGGGCATTACGCTCTCGCTTTTAGGCTCTTATCAGCCCGAAAACGCAACGAACGTGCTCTCTGCAATAGACCTTTTGAATGATCTTGGAATGAAAATAGGCGAGGATGCTGTTAAAAAGGGTCTTAAGGCGGTCAAATGGAGGGCAAGATTTGAAATAATCAATAAAAATCCCCTTGTTATAGCAGACGGCGGACACAATCCCGAGGGAATTGACGGAGCTGTTTTCAGCATCAAGCAGTACTTTGGCGATGGAAAGGTCGGCATTATAACCGGAGTTATGGCAGACAAGGACTATTGCTATATGGCAAACAGGATATCCGAGGTCGCTGACAAGGTGTTCTGCTTAAAGCCCTCAAATCCGCGCGCTCTTGGAGCAGAGGAGTACGCAGACGTATTTCGCTCGCTCGGAGTCAAGGCGGTAGCATGTGATTCTGTTGATGCGGCGGTGGAAAATGCCATTGCTTGGGCAAGGGAGAACGGCAGAGCGGTTGTTAGTCTTGGCTCGCTTTATATGTACGGCGAGGTCTCCAAGGCGGTAAAAAATACAGTTAAAAAATACAATTAAAAATAAAAAAGTGAGTTCGAAACCATCCTCACTCAAAATAAAACTAAGGGACGCTCATCGACTTCGATCGATGGCGGTAGGGGAAACCCTGCGGAAAGAAAAATGAAGATCCAAAACACGGTAAAGCGAGTACGCTTTATCTGCACTGCGGCGCTTATTGCCGCAATGTACGTCGCATTGACATATCTCGCTATGGCGATGGGACTTGACAAAAACGCAATACAGATCCGATTTTCGGAAATGCTTATCGTGCTTGCGTTCGTTACGCCTGCCGCGATACCGGGACTTTACATCGGATGCCTGCTTGCGAACATACTTACGGGATGTGCACCGCTTGACATTCTGATAGGACCTATCGCAACGCTGATAGGAGCGGTTGGTGCGTACCTTATCGGCAAGATAGGAAACAGAAGGGTGTCGCGCTGGTTTTGCACGATACCGAATATCATTGCAAACGTGATAATCGTAACGATAGTGTGCTACGTATGCTATACTGCACCGAGCGCGCAGAGCGCATCGATAATCCCGTTTTACGCCGCTACCATCGCGCTCGGAGAGATAATTTCATGCGGAATTTTCGGAACTGTCCTGCTTGTCGGGGCGGAGAAGGCGCTGAAAAGACTTATTTGATTAAAAAAGGACTATTCTGATGGAAATTCCATCGGAATAGTCCTTTGATTTTATATCAAGCCAAGCTTGATAAACGCATTATAAATTCCGTCATTGTCAACGGCGGTGGTGACGAAGTCGGCGGCGGCTTTTGCGGCGTCAGTACCGTTGCCCATCGTTACCGCGATATGCGCGTGCTCGAGCATTTCAAGGTCATTTGCGCTGTCTCCGATGGCGATGGTGTCCTCTATTGAAGCTCCAACGTACGCAAGATACGCGTCAATGCCTGACGCCTTTGTTATGCCTGCGTTGTTCATCTCTCCAAAGTAGGTATCTCCTTTTACGTTACCAACACTGAAATCGACCACGTAAAATTTTCCGTCAAGGTCTTTGGAAATTTTGTCGGGGAGAAAAGGGGATGTGAAGTAGGCGAGCTTTTCACCGCCCTTGATCTCTCTTACGTCCTCGACCTCTATATTCCATCCGTACGCTTGCTCTACAAGCTCTTTTGAGTAGCCGTTTGCGATCATTCCGGGGATAACGTAATTGTTAAATACCGGCTCTGCGTAAAGCTCGTCCTTTGTCATGAGCAGATAGTTGATTCCGTTGGCTCTGAAATAATCGATGACGAAGGCGAGGTCATCACCCTCGATGAAGCTTTCAAATATAACCTTTCCTTCAACCATAACGCATGAGCCGCCGGAGGTAATAATGCCGTCAAATTTTACAGCTTCAAGAAGGTCTTTGTAGATCATTCCATAGGATCTGCCCGATGCGATTATGATCTTGTGTCCGTTAGCCTGAGCCATCTGCAATGCTTTGAGTGCAGAGGCAGGGATTTTGGAATCGTAGCCGACGAGCGTGCCGTCTATATCAAGAAAAACGTGTTTTGTGTTCATTTTTTGTCCTTTTTGAAAAATTGCAATTTGGCGGTGGGTTTACGGCTTCAAATTTTTGTTTGATTCCGCTTTGCGTAAGCCTTCCCTTGTGAGGTAGCGAAGCGGCGCGAGGGTCTTGAATGACAACACGGTGTGTTGTCAGACCCCGAGCGTGACCGAGCCGCAGCGAGACAGGTGG
>JAZUBI010000203.1:0-8576 GCA_045638385.1 Eubacteriales bacterium | reverse complement strand
GTTGCAATAAAGCGCGGTGAAAGCGTCAGCGTTAACATAAACCCCGAGCAGATCCTTGAAAACGGAAACACCTTGATCGTTATTGCGAACACTGCGCAGCTTGCAAAGCTTAAATAAAAGGAGGCTTAAGGGACACCTACCATAAAGCAGGTAGGTGTCCCTTGGCATTTTTGTTGATTGGTTTGGATGCGAGGATGAATTGTAGTAAAATCAAAATCGAATTTTGGAGGATACTACAATGAAAAAGAACTTTGAATCCCTTTATGAAACTCTCGGCGGAACCTACCGCGAGGAAAACGGACACCTTATTCCTAACGTAACCCTTCCCGAACAAACCGACTATCAGATCGGCAAATATGGACGGATGCACCTTGACTACATCAAGCAACACCGTCGCGGAAGGTACACCACCCTGCTGACCGAAGGCAAGTTGAATACTCGTTTGCACGAAATCGACCTTGAAGCAACCGAAATGCTTGATACCATCATTCCCCGTCTCGCTACCGAAAGAGGTATTGACGAGAATTTGAAAGCTCGCGATATGCTCCGTTGGGTAGCTGAGATGAACAGCATCAAGGCAAACGCGGAAGAAATCGTTTTGCGGGAGGTGGTTTTGGTATGAAGTCGATCATCAACGAACTTTGGCACGGAAATATTATCCCGCAAGAAGATAGCCGAACCAACTCCAAAGAAATGAAAGAACTGCTTGGCTATATGGCAAGGCATCACGAGGACTTGGAGAAAAGCTTTTCCGACGAGCAAAAGAAAACGTTTGAAAAGTTCCACGATTGTTGGAGCGAGTATATGAGTTTGGCAGAAGCTGCTATCTTTGAATATGCTTTCAAACTCGGTATGCAAATTGCTATCGAAACACTAACAGAATAACGAACGGGGCTGACGGTAACCGTCAGCCCTATAAATTTATCTGAACAACAAAAATCTTTAGCCTATCTTTAGCGAGCTGTGATATAATCCTCTCGTAAAATGGGAAAGGAGGTATCGTATGGCTATTCAAACTGTGTTCAAGCGGTATGAGCTAAAATATATGCTCACGCTCGAACAGAAAGAGAAAATACTTGAAGCGATGTCGCCGTATATGCAGCTTGACAGGTATGGCAGAACGACAATACGAAATATCTACTTTGATACCGACAGCTACAGACTCATCAGGCGTTCCATTGAGAAGCCTGCCTATAAGGAAAAAATACGAATAAGAAGTTATTCCCAAGCAACCGCCGACAGCACGGTATTCGTGGAACTGAAAAAGAAATACGAGAAGGTGGTCTACAAGCGCAGACTTCCGCTATGCGAAGCGGATGCGATGGCGTGGGCATGCCGAGAAAATCCGTGTCCTGTAAACACGCAGATCTCCCGTGAGATCGATTATTTTATTGACTTTTACGGAAAACTAAATCCGACCGCCTTTCTCTCCTATGAGCGAGAAGCCTACTACGATAAAGGCGGCGGAGATTTTCGCGTGACCTTTGACGATAACATACTATGCCGCCAGACCGACGTGAACCTTTGCTCTACTGTGTACGGCACGCCGATTCTCCCCGAAGGCAAGGTGCTGATGGAGCTTAAATGTTCGGGCGGTATTCCGCTTTGGATGGTGGAGGTACTATCCCTTGAGCGTATCTACAAGACCTCATTTTCAAAATACGGAACGGCGTACTCTACGCTGATCTTTCCCGAAATCTATTTACCAAATTCGATAAAACATAAGGAGAGCATAACAAATGGATGCAATATTTAAGGGTGTTTTTGATAACGAGCTGACACAGGTGATTGAGGTGGGAGATTTTCTTCTCTGTCTTGGTGTGTCGCTTGTACTTGGACTGATCATGGCAGCGGCTTATATGTGGAGGAACGAGCATACCAAGAGCTTTCTTGTTACACTCGCACTCCTGCCTGCTGTTGTGTGCGTTGTCATTATGATGGTAAACGGCAATATCGGCGCGGGCGTTGCGGTGGCAGGTGCGTTCAGCCTTGTTCGTTTCCGTTCCGCACCCGGCTCGGCAAAAGAAATCGTCACTATCTTTCTTGCTATGGGTGCAGGACTAATCGCAGGTATGGGATACCTTGGCTTTGCCGCGCTCTTTACCGTGATTATGTGCGTGATGTTCCTCATCTACAATGCCGTGGCAGGCAACGCAAGGAGCGAGGCTGTCAACAAAACCATTAAAATCACCATTCCCGAGGATCTTGATTATTCGGGCGCGTTCGACGATATTTTTGCCGAGTATACGAAGAAAAACGAGCTTGTGAAGGTCAAGACCACCAACATGGGCAGTATGTTCCGCCTTACATACAACGTAACGCTCAAAGATGCGACCAAGGAAAAAGATATGATCGACCGTATTCGTGAGCGTAACGGAAATCTTGAAATTATGGTGTCAAAGCAAGAAAACCGTGTGGCAGAGCTTTGATGATAAGGAGAACGCTATGAAAACAAGAATATTTGCACTTTTGTTGTGCCTTGTTCTACTTCTGACGGGATGCGGAAAGAAGGATAAGAACGAGGGCTACCAAAATTCCGAGGAACAAGGAACGACAGCAGATCTCGGTGACGATAACAAGAGCTTTGGCGAATCTCTTGACGATCTCGGCGCGTATGACGGCTATTTTGAGGGAGAGTCCACCGATATTGTAGTCGAATGTGTTTCGGGAACGGATAAAGCGTATAAGCTCGAAGGCACGACACTTACATTTACCGCAATCGGTGAAGAAAGCGTATATTCCATTTCGGGCAAGCTGCGCGGTAATATCGTTATTGACGTTGGCGAGAGCTACAAATTCGATTTGGAGCTTCACGGATTTTCGCTTGTTTGTAATTCGACCAATCCCATCATGGTAAAAAGCGGTGACGAGGTTGCCATAAAAGCGAAAAAGGACACCAAGAATTATATCTACGATATGAGAGCAGCCATTGATACGACGAACGAAACACTCTATTCGGGAGCAATTCATTCCGAAGTTGACCTTGAGATCGGCGGCAAGGGTGAACTTACCGTTGTTTCCGAGAATAACAACGGCATTCACTCAAAGGACGATTTACAGGTCAAGAATCTTACGCTCTTTGTTGCATCTATCGACAATTCGCTCAAGGGTAACGACTGCGTGGAATTGTTGGACTGCAACACCACGTTGATCGCATCGGCAGGTGACTGCATCAAAACCACTAACAGCGATATATCCGAAAAAGGAAATCAGCGCGGCAGTATCACCGTTTCGGGCGGTACGCATACGCTTTACGCCGCCTGCGACGGTGTTGATGCGGCATATAATGTGACGGTTGACGATAGCACCACCGCACTGAATATCTATACCGATAAATACTCCAACTATTCAAAGGAGGTAACGGCAAATTCGTCGGATACGAACTATATTCGTTTTACGAGCAACGCCTATTATTACTCTGTCAAATATTATAATTCCGATACCGACTACGTTTGGGTAAACGCAGAATATCATTCCAAGGTTTCGGGCGGCAGAACGAGCTATTATTACTACTCCTATCCCAAGATGCCCGATTATGCAAAGCAGCAGTTCTTTATCTATGAAACCGAGGCAGAACGGGGTCAGGAGGAAGAATATCTTGTTAAGTCCGATTATCTGACACCGAACAGCGGCTCGGATACCTTCGCATTAACGCAATCTTATAACGGTCTTTCCTATCAATGGACGAACTATACCACAAAGGTTCAAGAGGGCGGCTTTGGAGGCGGCCCCGGAGGATTTGGCGGTATGGGTGACGGCAATACGGATAAGGGAGATCACTCCACCAAGGGCATCAAGGCGGCGAATGAGATCATTATAAATAACGGAACTGTTAATATTAAAGCCTACGACGATGCCATCCACGCAAATAACGATACAACGCTTGAAAACGGTGCAACACCTCTCGGTAACGTGACGATAGGCGGCGGTAATATCACCGCTTACTCCAACGATGACGGCCTTCACGCAGACGGAATTCTCTCAATTTCAGCAGGTACGGTCAGCGTGACCAATGCCTACGAAGGACTTGAAGGAACGCAGGTGAGTATTTCGGGTGGCTACGTTTCGGTAAACTCCAAGGATGACGGTATCAACGCCACTACCACGATGGGAACGGCAATCGCCATCAGCGGCGGTACGGTATATATCTACTGCACGGGTGACGGCATCGACTCCAACAGCAGAACGGCTGACGTCGGTATCGTGTTTACGGGCGGCAAAACGGTCGTCATTTCAAATTCGGGAATGAACTCCGCGCTTGATACCGAAAACGGATACACCTACACTGCAGGCTCGGTGGTTGCCATTATGCCGCAGGGCGGTATGTCGAGTGAATCCACTCATTGCGACAATTTCTCAAGCATCGGGGTAAAAAAGAACGTAAGCGTTTCAAACGGCGGATATCTCGTTGTAGGCATTGGAAACACGACTGCAACGATAAAAATGCCGGTATCGCTTTCGGGTATTGTCGTGGTGCTTGGCGACAATTCTCCGAGTATCAGTACTGAATCGTCTGCTTCCATGACACTTGACGAAAATGGCGTGGCGTGGAATTAACAATATCAACTTGAAATAATAAGCAATAAATGGTATAATCTTTGTAAGAAAAAACGAAAGGAGGCGCGGATATGCGGATATTGATCGCAGAGGACGATCCTAAATTGCTCAAAAGCCTTGTGCATATATTTGAACTGAATCATTACGCGGTGGACGGCGTGGATAACGGAAACGATGCTTTTGACTTTGCCTCCTCGGACGAATATGACGGACTTGTGCTTGACATTATGATGCCCGGAATGGACGGCGTGACGTTGCTGAAAAAGCTCCGCGCGAACGGTATCACCACGCCTGCGCTCTTTCTGACGGCGAGAACCGAGATCGACCAAAGAATTGAAGGGCTTGATGCAGGGGCTGACGATTATCTCCCCAAGCCCTTCTCAACGGGTGAGCTACTTGCCCGTGTCCGTGCGATGCTTCGCAGAAAAGACAACTTTACCCCCGATATGCTGAACTTCGGTGCGCTTTCTCTTAATCGTTCCACCTACGAGCTTGTGTGCGGCGGGAAGACCCAGTCCCTTAGCGGCAAGGAGTTTCAGGTAATGGAGATGCTGATGCAAAATCCGAATGCCATCGTGACCGCCGAGCAGCTCATCACACATATTTGGGGATGGGATACGAACGTGGATACCAGCGTGGTTTGGGTGCATATCTCCAATATTCGCAAAAAGCTCGAAGGGCTTTGTGCTCCCGTGGCAATCAAATTCGTGCGTAATGCCGGATATATGCTGGAGGCGACCGTATGATCTACAGACTTCAAAAGAGATTTATTCTAATCAGCACCGTGGCGGTTCTGACCGTGGTTGCTCTCGTGTTCGGTGTGATTCTTGTTCTCAATATATCTTCGATGAACAGAAATATGGATATGCTTGCCGATCAGGTGTCCGAGGGCGGCGGCAGATTCCCCGGTTCGTTTGACGAGCCACCGCCTTTTGATAAAATGCCTCCGAGAAATGAGCCGAATTTTGAGTTTATCACACCCGAAACACCGTTTTCCACACGCCATTTTACCGTATTCTTCGATAAAAAGGGGGAGGTAGCGAGAACCAATACCGAGTCGATCTACGCCATTGACGAGGATACGGCAATCGAGTACGCCGAAAAAGCGATGGCGGACAGCGATGAGCGCGGTTGGATATCGAGCTACCGTTACAAGATCTTTTCCACCGATCTCGGTATGGGCGTTGTGTTCGTGGACGGCAGTATGAGCCGAACCGTCTTGATGCAATCCACAACCATTGCCGGTTTCGTTCTTCTCGGCTGTGCCGCACTCGTGCTGATGCTGATATTCCTGCTCTCGAAAAAGGCGGTAAAACCGATTGCCGAGAGCTATGAGAAGCAGAAGCAGTTTGTCACAGATGCAAACCACGAACTCAAAACCCCTTTAACCTTGATTATGGCAAACGTGGAAATCGCCGAGCTTGAGCTTGGTAAAAACGAATGGCTTGACGATATTCGTGCGGAGGGTCACAGAATGACCGAGCTTGTAAATCAGCTCGTCGCACTTTCCCGTATGGACGAGGACGGTCATAAAATGAACGTGACCGAGGTATCCTTCGGTGAGCTTGTTGCCGATACGGTTTCCGAGTTCGAGCCGCTTGCCAAGGAGCGAGGCAAAGCACTCACCTCAAACATTGAGAAAGGAATATCCTATTGTGGTGATGAGGCACTCCTTCACCGACTTATCGGTATCTTGATGGATAATGCTATTAAGTATTGCGATCAGGGCGGCGAGATCAGTGTAGATCTTCACAGAGGAAGAAGAACTGTTCTCACCGTAGAAAACACTTATGCAGCGGTAGGCGAGCTTGAACTCAATCGCTTGTTTGACCGCTTCTACCGCGCCGACAAAGCAAGAAAATTTACGGGCGGCTATGGCGTAGGACTTTCGATGGCAAAGGCAATCGTCGAGAAGCATAAGGGCGAAATCACGGCGTACAAAAAGGATGCCACACATATTGGATTTAAGATTGTATTGTAAAATTTTGAGGGCTGGCAGAAATCAATCTGTCAGCCCTCAATATTTGCGTCGGAGGAAACAAAGAAAACAACCGCTGAGGAATCTCACGAAACCTCAGCGGCGTTTTTACGTTTATCTGACTACCGAAGAATGACTATAGATATAGAATTCCTCTTGGCTCGGCATCCACTTTTTTTCTTTGGGAGAGAAAGTGGCGTCGAATGCCTCGACCTCAGCGGTGTCCTCACAGCAGTCGGCGGCGGTAGATGGAATGTACATCCACTTTCTGCCGTCGAGCGCATTCGGTACAAGCTCGCAAACGAGAAGCGCCGTTGGGAAGTTGCCGTCAACCACGAAGCTGACATTCTTCTTTTTACAGCTTACAAATCCACGGCTAACGTAGTTGCCCGGATTGCCGAAATTGATGTTCACATCATAGCCCATATTGCGTGCCACCTCAAAGGAATGCTCGAGCAGCATTTTGCTGTGCTTTTGCCTTTGATATTCGGGAGCAACGCAAAGCGGTCCGAAGGAAAGTATCTCCTTCCGCTCACCGCTCTCGTCCTCAAGCCACGCCTTGGTGTACATGATATTGCCGACAATTCTGCCGTCAAGTTCAAGAACGAATGCAAGCTCGGGGATAAAGTCAGGATGAGAGCGCATCGTATGAACGAAATAATGTTCATCTGCGCCCGGCTTATAGACGTTCCAAAACGCCTCACGTGTAAGTTCTTCAACTGCTCTGTAGTCTTTTTCTGTTTCTAAACGTATCGTCAAATTGTTCATTGTTAAATCCTTTCATAAATTGTTGACGTTCAAAATACGAGAGGATTGCCGAGAATGTATTTGCAAACCTCTCGTTTACAATACAATCTCCAAAAGGTTGGTGTTTTTCAAACAGCACACTCCAATAAAAATATTCAAGCCAAGGCTTGTAAAGATATTATATCATAAAAATGTGAATAGTTCAATCACCTTTACTTACGAATCGGTTGAAAAGTTCATAGAAATATGATATAATAAACTCATCGATAAATAAGAATTTGACGAGGTGATTAAGGTGATAGACATTACTACTTGGATGAATAACTTTTTGCAAAAATTAAATCATAAATTTGAAAACCGCGTATGGTTTGTAGGATTGCAAGGAAGTTATGGTCGCGGTGAAGCTCGTGACACGAGCGATATTGACATTGTTGTAATATTGGATCAACTGTCAGCCTCGGATATTCAAGACTACAACGTAATGCTCGATGCTTTGCCGCACAGAGCGCTGATTTGCGGATTCCTGTCAGGCAAGGATGAACTTCTTAATTGGGAGCCTTCCGACCTTTTTCAGTTTTATTATGATACAACCCCAATAAAGGGAAGCCTTGATGAATTGCTTACGGTAATTGATGAAACGGCGGTCAACAGAGCGATCAAAATCGGTGCTTGCAATATCTATCATGGATGTGTACATAATATGTTACACGAAAAAAGTGACGAAATTTTGCGAGAACTATATAAATCCGCCTCTTTTGTTGTGCAGGCAATTGTCTTTCAGCAGACTGGAAAATACATCAAGCATCAAAAAGAATTGCTATCGTTTGCTTCTCCAGATGAACAGGCTATCGTTAACACCTTTTTGAATTTGAAAAATAGTGAATCGGTTGATTTTTTCTCAATGTCAGAAGCTTTACTTTCCTTTACAAAAAAGTGGATTCTTAAAAGCAAGTAAGCAAAATCCAATTTGTCGAGCAGAATATGAAAAAACACCTTGCTAATATAACTACCGGCTTACGCATCATAGGTAGTATTGCATTATTGTTCTTTGATGTACCTTCATTTCCGTTCTACATCACATATTTGCTCTGCGGCTTCAGCGATATGATTGATGGAGCAATTGCAAGGAAAACCAATGCCGTCAGTAGCTTCGGTTCAAAATTAGATACTGTCTCTGACTTTGTTTTTATGGCAGTATGCGCGGTTAAGCTATTGCCTATAATTTACCTTCCTATTTGGGTTTGGATATGGATAGCCGTTATAGCAATTATTAAGTTCGCCAATATTGTTTTAG
>JAZUBI010000202.1:0-1844 GCA_045638385.1 Eubacteriales bacterium | reverse complement strand
CCTGAGTCGCCAAAGTTTGCAGGGGGAATTATGTACTGGGGCGAAATACTCGCCCCTTTCTTGCGGTTGCCATCCACATTCATTGGAATGGGAGAGTCGCCGCCGAAATCACCACGAAGATACCATTTAAAGCAGTCCTTTGAAACCTCGATTTTCTCAACAAAGGCTTCGATAACGCTTTCAGGGATATCGCCGTCGGTATCGAAATTGGTGTATTGCTCCAAGGCATAGCGAAGAACGGTTATCTTGCTTTCGTAGTCAATTTCTTCCTCCTCTGTTTCCTCGACTACCGGTGTCAGCGCCTCAATTTCCGCTTTGAGCCTATCAATCTGCCTGTCCACATCAGCACGTGCTTCTTGATAGTCCTCACGGGTGATATCACAGTTGCTGAGCAAATCAATAAGATTTCTGCGCTTGGTGTTGGCTCTGTCGAGCTCTCTTTGCTTTTGCTCAATAAGCTTTGAGTTATCTTGCACCCGCACCTCGGTATCGCCGATATGCTCCTCAAGCAAGGAGTTTGCAATCTCCAATACCTTTTGTTTATTTGTAAGGAAATGACGGAAGATATAGTTTGCCATCATCTGTAGCTTCCACTCGGCAATCATCGGCGACTGGCAGATGCCGTCAATTGGTAGTCCACGTTTTAGGCGACTTTTGATAGTGCCTGTTTGCGTTGTGCCGTAGCATTGGTAGCCGAAGAACTTTTCGCCGTTAGCGTTGGTTCTCCATTTGCGACGGTTAAATCGCCTGCCGCAAGAGCAGATCATCAGTCTGCCCCATACGGTCTTGGGCGGCGTTACGCCCGTCAGCTTTCTTCCTGTGGTTGGATTCTTGAGTTTTCCCGTTTTGCTTTTCATAATCTTTTGCACCCTTTCGTATTCTTCAACGGTTATTATCGGCTCGTGTCTGCCTTGCACTTGTGTTAATGCCATTTCACCGTAGTTTTTAACCTTTTTCTGCACCAAAAAGTCGGGAGTGTATTCCTTGTGGTAGGTAATGATGCCGCAGTAAAAGGAGTTCTTTAGCGTTTGGGAGATTCCCGTGCAATGCCAGTTGGGTAGTCCCGTAGCAGTCTTTCGCCCAGTTCGCTCCATTTCATTTTTTATCGCCATCAGTCCGTGTCCCTCAAGGTACATATCAAATATTCGTCGCACCGTTTCGGCTTGTACTGGATTGATATTAAAATCCACCTGCTTTTTGTTGCCCTCCACGATTTTCTCCACTCGGTCATAGCCGAGGATATTGCCATTGCCGTAGAACACGCCCTTTTCCATCGAAATCTGCTGACCGCTTTTCACTCGGATAGAGGTCTTGCGACTTTCGTCTTGGGCAAGACTCGCCATAATGGTGAGGCGTAGCTCGCCGTCACCGTCAAAGGTTTTGATATTATCGTTGATAAAGAATACTTCCACACCAATGCGACGAAGCATCTTTGTAAAGTGCAGAGTTTCTTCGGTGTTTCGGGCAAATCGTGACACCTCGCGGGTGATGATTAGGTCAAACTTGTGTGCCTTGGCATCGGCAATCATCTGCGTAAAGCCCGGTCGCTTTTCCGCCGAGGTTCCCGTAATACCCTCATCAATATAGCGGTCAATTAAGTTCCATTCGGGGTGGTGGTCGAGGTATTGCTGATACCACTCCAGCTGATTGCTGACAGCAGATATCTGCGCTTCGTGCTCGGTGGAAACACGGGCATAAATCACCACCCTTCGTTCGTCGAATTCGTTGTATCGATACATCATCCGGCTTTTTCTCCTTCCTGCTGAATGGTGAAATTGAATTTCGAGGCATCCACCACGTCAGCGTGCTGATTTACCATATTCCGAAACATATATAACGGAATT
>JAZUBI010000201.1:0-1074 GCA_045638385.1 Eubacteriales bacterium | reverse complement strand
CAGAACGACATGGCTACGATCGGACTTATTCTATGCCGTTATGAACGAAAACGCGGCATGATTACTCATGCCGCTTCCCGAAAACATTAGTATACTGTTTTTGGGGACCGCCCCTTCGGGTGTCTGCTTTTTTCTTTATTTCGTTTCTTCAAGTCGGAGGCCAAGCGGTCTTAGGAAGACAAGCAACTATTGCAACTCCTTGGCTCACAGAACGACATGGCTACGATCCGACTTAGGCTGACTTGAGAGCCAAGATTGAAATGCTCGAAAACGAAATACAGAATCAAGAAGATCAAGCGGAGAATGTTGATAGCTTTATCCGACAGGCAAAGAAGTACCTGTACTTGGAGAAGCTGACCCCCACTATTCTGAATGATATGGTCAACCCCGTATATGTTCATGCACCGGACAAGTCCAGCGGACACCGAGTGCAGGATGTGACGATCAGCTACAACTATATTGGCATACTCCCCGCCAATTTACTCTATGACGTTATGAACGGAAAAGCGGCATGATTACTCATGCCGCTTCCCGAAAACATTATTATACTGTTTTATTGGACCGCTCCTCACAGGGCGCACTTTTTGTTTATTACTTATTATCGGGTGTGAAATCCATACGGGAGTTCATGTCCGTACGCTTCCACTTGATGAAGAGGTAGGTATCCTCTTTTACGGTATATTCGTCTCCTTCGGAATATACCTTGTCTCCGTCCGGTGTCCATCCTATGGCGATGAAGCCGTCTCGTTTTACGGTGATCTCGGGGAGGGTGACGGTCGTTCCCGTCTTTACGTAATCCGTGTTATCGGAAAGTCGGAGGATGCTTTCATCCTTTGCGGGGTTGCCCTTGTCCGATATGCGGATGACAACGGAGGACATGGAACGCAGTGTGCCGTCCTCGCGGAGCGCCATAATGTAAAGCGTGTTTACTGCGCCATCCTCAAGATCGAGCGTGAAGATGTTTATCGGCAAAGTACCGGGTTTGTCCGCCGAAACGGGGAAGGTGCCTACAAGATCACCGTTATTGAGATACACGCTAGCGGATTTTACGGTCGAGTGGGTGGTAAGTCGGAG
>JAZUBI010000200.1:0-1372 GCA_045638385.1 Eubacteriales bacterium | reverse complement strand
GCCAAAGAAAAAAGCGGATAATGAATTAAGATAGCCTTTGTGTAGAAAGGGGAAAACCCCACTTGTGTTTTTCCCCTCTTGCGGCATAGCCGCAATTCACCCCTTTGTGGCGCTTTCTAACGATAAGGAATTTCGCCGTCTGCGGACGGCGACCAACGCTCCGCGCGTTGGATCGGCGCAAGCCTTTGAAAAGGCTTGACCGAAACTTGCACTCGCTTCGCGCTGAAGCCGTGAAGTCCCCCACGCGCATCCCCCCGCTAAACCCCAATTTATATACCATATAAAAAGGAGATTAAAAACATGAAAAAACTTACATCAACCGAAATAAATTCCGCCGCGAGAATAATCGGCGAGGAGAGAGCCGTTGAGCTTTACGCCAAGGCAGGCTTTGACGCTTGGGACTTCTCGATGTTCCAGATGGGAAGATATGACTACTCAAAGGGTGAGATGATAAATACAGGTCATCCCCTTCAATCCGATAACTATGCGGAATTTGCCAAAAAGCTCCGCAAGATAGGCGAGGATAACGGCATTCATTGCAATCAGTCACACGCGCCCTTCCCCTCGTCCTGCCCTCCCATTCGCGACCGTTTAAAGCGCGCGATCGAGTGCACCGCTATTGCGGGCGGCAAGATCTGCATCATCCACCCCTGCAACAACGAGAACGCCGAGACAAATGCCGAGATGTATTTTGAGCTTCTTCCCTTTGCAAAGGAGCACGGAGTTAAGATAGCAACCGAAAACATGTGGAACTGGGATCCCAAGAACGATCACGCGTCCAAAGCCGCTTGCTCTCATCACGATGACTTTCTGGCGCACATCAAGGCGGTAAACGACCCCGATTTTGTCGCTTGCCTTGACATCGGTCACGCGGAAATGCGCGGACTTGACACCTCTGCCCGCCAGATGATCCTCACGCTCGGTGAGCATCTTCAGGCTCTCCACGTTCACGACATTGATCTTCACCACGACAGCCATCAGATCCCCTTCTCGCTGAACGTGGATTTTGATACGGTGATCCGCTCATTAAAGGAGATAGACTATAAGGGATATATCACCCTTGAGGCAGATCAGTACCTTAAGATATACGACGAGAACAACGTATTTGAGGGAATGAAAAACCTTGCAAATGCTGCGCGCAAGCTCGCGGATATGTATGAAAACGCATAAAGATAACAAAACAGGTTCACTCAACGAGTGAACCTGTTTTGTGTGAAATTGCAATTTAGCGTGGAGTTTGAATTTATTCAAACGATTTAAAATTCATTCACGGCTACGAATTTGGCACTTCGTAGGGCGGGGGTTTACTCCCGCCGCATCGTCGATTTTAAATGGGTTAAACGGCGGGAGCAAGCCCCCGCCCTACAACGCA
>JAZUBI010000199.1:0-6914 GCA_045638385.1 Eubacteriales bacterium | reverse complement strand
TTTATAAAACTACACCGTGTCGCACCTGCATCGTCCCACTGCTATCGTGTTGCGAGTTCTTCCAAACCGTTATAATAAAAGGGTTTTATTATTCTTCACGGCTACAAATTCCCTTTAAATTACGCTTTGCGTTGTAGGGCGGGGGCTTGCTCCCGCCGTTTAACCCATTTAAGATCGACGATGCGGCGGGAGTAAACCCCCGCCCTACGAAGTGCCAAATTCGTAGCCGTGAATGAATTTTAAATCGTTTGAATAAATTCAAACTCCACGCTAAACTGCAATTTATCTCACTCAATCAAGCTCCAATCAAAGAGCACGCCGATGGGGAATTTCTTATCGTTCACAAGCCTGTCGTACACCGCCTGACAATCGGCAGGTGAGACGTATTCACAGATCATATCCTTAAAATTCAACCTTCCGCCCTTGATGAGTGCAGCAGTCGCTTTAAGGTCGTCAACATCCGTCCAGAGCCCCGCAGAGGACTCAAATTTAGGTCTTGCAAGCGTGTGCGCACCGATCAGTGAGACACCTTTTCCGTGCACCTTTGAATAATAATCTATCGAGAAATTCGAATTTCTCGTGCATCCGAGAAGAGCTATCCTGCCCATTTTCTTCATGCAATCAAGAGCCTGAATAAGACCTATACCCAGCCCCGTTGCTTCAACGCAGGCATTCACACCGCCACACGTCAGCTCCTTGACCTTATCCGCAAAGCCCTCAACGGTGGGATCGATCGCATAGTCCGCACCGAGCTTCAGTGCCATTTCGCGCCTCTCCGCTATCGGATCGACTGCGACAACGGGATATGCGCCTGCCGCTCTGAACTGCTGGACCGCGAACATTCCGAGAATTCCAAGTCCCATAACGAGTGCAGACTCACCGATCTCTATTTTCGTCTTTCTCACCGCCGCAAGCGGAAAGGTAGAGATCAAAGCCATAGATGCCTCCGCCAAGGAAACCTCATCGGGAATCTTGACAACGTTTTTTTCACTAATTGTAATCAGCTTTTTATGCTTACCCCAATACACGATAACGCGGTCGCCTGCCTTGACACTGCCAACACCTTCACCGACCTCAACGACAACGCCCGCGGCGCTGTATCCCACTGCCCTCGGGAAAACCGCCTCTGCGTCCTCTGCATCGAAAATGCTCGCACGCTCACCAATGTAATTCGCCTTCTCCGTACCCGAGCTTATCGCGCTGTATTCGAGCCTGACCGTGACCTCCCCTGCCTTAGGCGGCAAGTAATCGACCTCCAAAAGCTCGGCAGTATATGCCTTTGTAAAAACGATCTGTTTTGTTTTCATATTATATTTTTCCTCCGCATGCCTTCAAAATAAGCTCGTATAGCCCGAGCTCGTAATCGTAGGAGTAGGGATTTTCCTTACCCCTTACCATCAAAGCGAAGTTTTCCATCATTTCCCTATATCTGTTGTATGGCTCGCTTATACTCTCGCTCCAATCCTTGTGCCAATCGGTCTCAAAACAGTCGTGGTAGACCGTATAAAGTCCGTTTTCACCAAAAGCCTCAAGCGGTCTTATCTCAATGCTTCCCTTTTCACCGCAGATAACAAGCTGACGGCGACGGTAACCTCCAAGCTCACACGCACTCGTTTTTGCAAAGGAGACACCGTTTTTATATTTGAACACCGCCATTCCGTAGTCCTCTGCACTCACTCCGTCAAATCCCGTCGAGCAACTGAGTGGGATAACATCAAGGGGCTCACCCTGTATTCTGTAAATAAGGTCGATCAAGTGACATCCGAGGAAGAAAAGCATACCACCGGGGAAATTAGAGAGCCACTGTCTTGTACTTGCAGGATGGATACAGTCCATATGCGCTTCGACTGCATATATCTCGCCAAGCTCTCCGTTCTCTATTTTTTTCATTGCTTCCTTTATCTTCGGATTGAATCTATACATATATCCGAGAGAGAAAACAAGTTTTTTCTCCTTTAGTATCGAAACGAGCTCGCGGAAGTCCTCAACGTCAACTCCGCCCGGCTTTTCCATATGCAAATGCTTTCCGGCTTTGGCTACCATCAGTGCATATTTCGTCAGATATATCTCCTCAGTCTCAACCGCTACCGCATCGATCTCGGGATCGTTCAAGATCTCCTCAACCGTCATTTCGCGGTATCCGTCAAATATCTGCGCCTGCTTTGGAAATTTCTCGCGTTCGTTTTCGGGAAAGGCGTAACCTACTATCTCAAAAACATCGCTTAGCTTGATAAGAGTGCGCCAAATATCATTTCCGTGGCTATTTTGGCTCGTTCCTATCTGCGCAATCTTTATCTTTTTCATAAAAAACCTCCGGTGTGTCGTTTTTTTTATTATAACACCTTGCAAAAGCAAAATCAATATGTTATACTGTAAAAAAAGTAACTATTCTGCACAGGAGACAAAAATGAGCAACAGTAACATCTACGTTTCCGAGCTTTCTACCTCAAAGCACGTATTTAACGAATACCATTTCTGCCGTGGCAACAGCAACAGACGAAAAACCCGCATCGGCATTATAATTAAGGGTCAGGGCGCATACATATACCTCAACAAGCGTCTGCCTGTAAGCGAGGGAGATATTGTTTTCATCCCCGAAAATATATACTGCTATTCCGAATGGCACGGAAGCCCCGAAATAGAGGTTGTTTACGTTAGTTGCTTTATGCACTACGAAAGCTTTTGCTACGAGCCGCAAAAGGTCAACTGCAACGAGGGAGTCAAAAATGACATTTTGAAGATCAGCGAGCTTCTCTCGTCCGACTATTTAGGATGCCTTGAGGCTTATTCCCTTTTTTACAAGGTGCTTTTGGAGATCCTGCCTCAAATGCTCCGCTCCGACGGCGAATATGACAAAACTCTGCAGACGGCTATTGAATATATCACAAATAACTGGAATAATAACTTTTCTGTCGGCGACCTTGCGAAAAAATGCTGTATGAGCGAGTCCGCTTTGTACCACATGTTCCAAAAAAAGCTTGGACAGACACCCATAAGCCTTTTAAATTCGATCAGAATAAACATAGCGATCGAATATCTTGAAAACAGCAATTATTCAATATCAACGGTGAGCAGGATGTCGGGATTCAACTCGGAAAACCATTTCAGGCGGGTATTCTCCGAGCTTACGGGAACTACGCCATTAAAATACAGAAAAGAGGGTAAATAACAAAAACGCAACACCGAAAATTCGGCATTGCGCTCAGGCTATATGAAAAGGCGGCAAGAAATTCTTGCCGCCGCTTTTTATTTAAGGCATTACCGAGCCCATTCCCCAATCGTCACCTGTTTCGGTTCCGACAACGCCCTCGGACTCTGTCTCGGTTTCGGTGTCGGTCTCTGTCTCGGTTTCGGTATTGGTTTCGGTGTTAGGCTCTGTATCGGACTCTGTGCTTGATCCGGTGTTCTGTTCGGTACCATTGCCCGTATTGTCCTCGGTATTTGTCTCTGCATTAGCATCTGTATCGGATGCAGATTCGCTTGTAGGCTCGGTTTCGGATGCAGATTCGCTTGTAGGCTCGGTCTCGGATTCGGTTGCGCCGCTCTCAGTAGCCATGTCTGACCGGCTTGCGCTCTCAGAGGAGCTTTCTCCGTTCGAAGCTGTGCATGCGACAAAGGCCGCAGATACAAGCAATACAACGAGTATAACCGAAGCTATCTTAAAAAAGTTTTTCATAAGTCTACCTCTTTTCATTTGGCGGTGAATAAATTACTTTTCGGGCATTACGATCCCAAGACCCCAATCGTGTGTCTCATCGGATGTATCTACCGCGGTGCTTTGAGCTGAGGTCGTTTCCTCTTCGCTCCTCTTATCCGTGCAGGATGCGAAAAGACAAAGAAGCGCAAGCGACAATATCAGCGACGTGAATTTAAAAAATCCCTTCATACGCCATCTAAAACCTCTTTCTCTCCCGAATTGCGGTCCGCCGTAATGATCGGCTTCCACTTCACTTTGAATCATTATATCACAGCATGAACCAAGAGTCAATATATCCGCAGTAAAAATATTTGCCGCTTTTGCCCCATTGGATTAGCGTATTGATCTTACGACTATACTCCGCTTGATGCTTGTCGTAGGGAAGCCTACAACGTCCCCGCTTTGAGTGAACTCTACGCTCCTGCCGTCGACGGTAACTGACGATATTTCTTCTCCGCACAACACCTTGATTGCGGACAGCTCAAGCTCTCCGCCCTTGACATTGATTCTCGCCTCGCCGTTCTTCAAGCTGAAGCTGCCCCACGCTCCCCCTACGCTCCAAAGGCAGTTGAAATCCCCGCCTGCAATGGGGGAAAATCCTATATAACCCTTGGTCATATCGTATTCAAAGCCCGAGAATATCGGCAAAAGCGCGAACGCCGCCATAGGACGCGCGTAGTTGCTTCCGCACTCGATCTCGTTGTAGGGATTGCGCTTTTTTCCGTCATATCTGTCGCGGATAGCGCGGACTATATTAAGTCCTTCTTCGATAAAGCCCTCGGAAATAAGTGTGCCCGCAAAGGCGTACTCGAAGCCCGTCATGCACTCGTCGACGTAGGATATCGGGATAACGGGACGGTATACCTCATCGGGATATGCGCACATTATAGCGCCGCCCTCGTCACCGAGCGCAAATACACGCCACGCGTTAGGATATTCACGCAGGCTTGGCTTGAATATCTCGCGGTACATATTTTTAAGCGCAGATCTTCTCTGTTCCTTATCAAAAATATCGCCAAGGCCGCAAAGAGTTGCATGCCACTGACCGAGCAGCTGGTCTATCTCGCAGCCTTCGCCTATCTGATATTTAAGCTCGTTTTGCTCCTCGTTCCAGTAATTTTCGCAATGGAATCTGTCAATGGGAGCTCGGCTTGAAAGATCTATGTTCTGTATAAAGTACTTACCGTTAAAGAGATTTTCCTTGGTGTAATTATAGCCGTTTTCAAAGAGGCGCCTATACTCTGCCGCTCTCTCGGACTCGCCGAAATGCTCCGCCATTTCCGCACCTGCGCGGAGAGCCGCAAGATACATTCCCTCAAGCCAGCCCGAAGGACCGAAAAGCTCCATATCAAGCGTGTGGTGCTGTCTACCCTCAAGTATTCCGTCTCTGTCCTTATCCCACGCATCGTAGTTGTCGAAGCTCCAAGCATATTCAAGAATACTCTTAACGCTCTCCCAATTCGAGGCGAGCCACTCGTCATCTCCGCTTATCTTCCAATCGCGGTAGGTCTTGATGACCGTTGCCATCTGACCGTCAAGGCAGGCTCTGAAGCTACCCACGCCGCGACCGAGAGGAAGCTGTGTTCTGAAATTCATTCGTCCGTCCGGTGCCACGTTGTTTGCAAACTGCGTGTCTCGAATCGAGCGCTCAAGATCCGGGAAAAGGAAGCAGAGCGCGTAAGCATAGCCCCAAACGTGCGTACAGGTTCCCTCGCAGGAGCCTTCATGAGAGCTAACGCCCTCCCAGCCCCAGACCTCACCGTTTTCAAGTCTCAACACGGTTGGAGAACGAAGCACCGACATAGTTGACGAGACAGCGTCTATAACTGCCGGGTCAAGGGTTGATGAATGAAGGGTGTCGGTGAAATCAAGCGTCTTTTTATAAAAATCACCGAGGTTTTCAAAAACGTATTTCGCACTTGCAAGCGAGTCCTCAAAAATCGTGGCGTAATAGTTCTTCCAGATAACGTCCTTTCCGTCCGCATCCTTTAAGGGAGACCAATAGTTGTAGCAATTGGGATAGCTCCACGAATACACGAAATTAAAGCTCTTTTCCTCGCCTTTGCCGACAGTCGCACGCGTGCCGATGGTTGCCGAATCGCGCTTGCCCGCATTTTCGTAATTTCTGACGGCAAAGCTGTCATGCTCAAGCTCATACCAGAACGTAGTCGGCGCATCGCTCCAGCTTCCGCGATACCAGTACGGTGCAACAAAAGCCCCCTCCGCATTGGTGGATATCGTTATGTCGCCGTAGCCTATGTCATCACGTCCAAGGCTCGTATCCGAGAGCTTGACCGCATAAATGCCGTTATTGCTCACATCCGTGTTTTGTGAGCTGTCGGAGGGATTATATGTGCAGAATACAAGAGTGTATTTCACACCCTCTTCTCTTCCCTTGATTTTTAAATTGAATATGGCACAAGGAATACTCGAATTTTTTGAGTCGTGAGGAATAAAGGGATTGTAAGCCTCAAGCTCAATATCCGCTGGAAAGTCCTCGTCCGAGAATGTGATCCTCGCCATGGGGTATCTTCCCTCAAATTCAATGCT
Source organism: Eubacteriales bacterium (assembly GCA_045638385.1). Lineage (GTDB taxonomy): Bacteria > Bacillota > Clostridia > Oscillospirales > CAG-272 > SVTX01. The sequence continues at coordinate 667 of JAZUBI010000199.1, read as the reverse complement.
TTTGAAATGGGGGAAGCCGCACATCGTGGTCGAAAGCGGACCGAATCCAAATCCCGTATGAGGCTTTGCGGAATTGTGCGATCCCGACAGATCCTTCAGCACATCTCCCTGAAGTATCTTTGATATTACCTTGCCGGAAGGATATTCCGCGCGCACCGCAAAAAATGTATAATGTGCAACACTTCCCTTGTTTGGACGGTTGAATATCTCCATATCGATAAATCTGCCGTTGCCTGCAAGACCTATTGCGCCTGTACCGATACCCCCCAAGGGAAAAGAAATTTCATTAAGATGAGTGCCTGTGTATTTCATAGGATTCCTCCGAAATGTTTTTCTATTCGAATTATATCATCATTAAAGGTCAATGTCAATAAAAATCGGCAGAATGTATCTGCCGATTTATAAATTCAAATTTTGATTTGTCGAACTGTTTAATTTGTATTTCACGGCTACAAATTTCCCTCACGTCACGCTTTGCGTTAGCCTTCCCTTGTGAGGGAAGGTGGCTCGGCGAAGCCGAGACGGATGAGTAGAAGACTAACGATTTTAACCGTCTTTGATCCGCAAGAAAGTCTTACGGTGTAAGGCATTGGTGCTCACGCGTGTTTAACGATAGACACGGTGGCGTATTCTACTCATCCACCACTGCGTGGTCCCCCTTCCCTCA